>JBGUNW010000288.1:0-1589 GCA_045117555.1 Eubacteriales bacterium | reverse complement strand
GAATGCCTCTTTTACAGCCTCGACCGGCTGCGGCAGCTCTGACGCCTTGCTCATTGTCGCGGTTGGGTTTAAGCGCTTGTCGCGTTCTGCGCGTGCGCGCTCGATTACCTCGCGGGCGGTAAAGTCTTTTCGCAAGTCGCTAAAAAACTTCATAGCCTCTTTACTGAATACCGGCGAGCCGTCCGGGAATGTCGCTTTGAAGATTTCCCCGAGTTCTTTTTTCTCTGCCGGTGTTGTTTCGCCGCCCTTTGGTGCAAACTCAAACTTTGCCGGCGCGGTCTTTTTTATTTCGGTTTTCATGCTCTGCGGCGCTGGCTGTGGGCTCTGTGCGTCCGGGTCTTTTTCGTCCTCGGTTGGAATACAAAATACTTGCAGCATGGCGTATTTTAAGCCGATACTAAGCGCTTTATTGCTTGCCTTGTCGCCGGAGTCCATAGCCTCGCCGATTACTACGGCAGAAACGCTCGAGCCGTCGTCGGTGTAGAATGTAAAGCGGATTTTAAGCCGGGTGTAGAATAAGTCGCCGCCGCTGCGGGTCTTGCCGGTGCTGCGTTCCTCGTTCAATACCTCGGGTACGACAAACACTTTGTTTTTAGTGAGTGCCGCGTGTAACTCGTTCATTACGTCGTCAATACCGCGATACGCAAAGCCCTGCTGCTGATTTTTGCGGTCTTTTCCTATGGCGTTGATTTCTGCCATAACGCCGATTATTGCTTTATAGATTGCTGGTGTAGTGTCTGCCATGTTTTACCCCTCGAGTGTAAAATCTTTGTTTATAGCGCCCATTACCTCGAGCGCCGTTCGCAGCCTTGCGGCCGCTTTTTCGTCTACTTTTGAGCGCTCGTTGTTGTGTTTCGGTGCGCTCAAAAAGTCCATAATTTCGGGTACGGTTAAGCCGTCCTTTGTCGTCTTGTTCTGCTTTGCCGCCCAGCTTGTAACGGTGCTTACTGTAAAGCCCGTTACATGGGCGATAGTCGCTACGCTAAACTTCTCCACGGCGCGCCCCCATTAAAACGGTATGTCCTCGGGGAAGTCGCCCGACTGTGGCTCGTAGCCGCCGTCATTCTGTGGAGCCGGTGCGCTCTGTGGAGCTGCGCCGCCCTCGCTCTTGCCGCCGAGCAAGTAGCAATTATCCGCTTGAATTGTTATGCGGCTCTGTTTCTGTCCGTCTTTTTCCCAGCGGTCTTGTTTGAGGTGTCCCTCTACACAAATCTGCTTTCCCTTTGTCAAATAAGGTTTGAGGTTTTCGGCGGTCTTGCCCCATATCGTAACGTCGAAGTAGTTTACCTCGTCGGCGTAGCCGTCGCCGGTTTTCTTTGAGCGGTTTACCGCAATCGAAACGTTGGCGCGGGCTGTGCCGTTGCCGATATATCCGAATGAGCGCTCGTCGGCGCCGAGGTCGCGAGTCAAGCGGCCAATTAATACAACGTGGTTAAGGTCTGTCATAATTAGTTTTCTCCCTTGTGCATTGATTTATAAAAATTGCAATATTCGCAGCAATCGCAATAATATTTACATTTTCTTGAAACGGGCGGGCGATACTCGACGTAGTAAGAGTTGCCCAGCTCTCCGGCGTATGCCTCGGCGTC
>JBGUNW010000287.1:0-1581 GCA_045117555.1 Eubacteriales bacterium | reverse complement strand
GAAAAGGTGTGATCTCGGTACTTTCCAACCCCCTGCCCGCAGAAACGGTTGCAATTTGCGACCTTTTCCGCGCCGGAAAGGTGAAAGAAGCCGCCGACCTGCAACTCAAACTGCTCCCGCTGATCGACGCGCTGTTTATGGAAGTCAATCCCATTCCCGTCAAAGCGGCAATGGCCGCTATGGGCTACGGCGAAAACTTTTTGCGCCTGCCCCTTACCCCCATGGAAGAAGCGCACGAAAAGATCCTGTTTGCCGCAATGAAGGCGGCCGGGATCCAACTGTGAAAGGAAACGAAATATGAAACTGTTAATCAGCGGTCTCGGCGGTCACATGGGCCGGGAGCTTGCAAACATGGCAAAAGAGAGCAAGGACGGTTTTTCGGTGGTTGCCGGCGTTGACAAATACGGAACGGCGGGAGAAATTCCTTGCTATCCTTCGTTTGCCGAAGCGCCGACCGACGTGGATATGATCGTTGATTTTTCCCACCCCTCGGTACTTGCCGAACTATTGCAATTTGCCGTTGCCAACCGCATTCCCGCCGTGATCGCCACCACCGGATTTACGCCGGCGCAAAAGGACGACATTGCCAAAGCCGCAAAGAAAATTCCGATTTTTTACGCGGCAAACTACTCGGTTGGCATTGCCGTCCTGATCGATCTTGCCAAGCGCGCCGTTGCCGCTTTTCCGAATGCCGAGATCGAAATTGTGGAAAAACACCATGACCGGAAAATCGATGCCCCCAGCGGTACCGCCCTGGCGCTTGCTGACGCCATCCGCGAGGTGCGGCCGAACGCAACGCTTAACCCCGGCAGAAGCGGAAATGTAAAACGCACGCCCGAAGAGATCGGTATTCACTCGATCCGTCTGGGCAACATCGTTGGCGAGCATGAAATTCTGATCGGTACCCCCACACAAACACTGACCCTGCGCCACGAGGCGCACAGCCGCGCGCTGTTTGCCGAAGGCGCGCTGGCCGCCGCCGCTTTCCTATTCGGAAAACCGGCAGGACTTTACGATATGAACAGTATGCTACAAAAGAAATTCGGAAAGGAAATTCCAACAATATGAAACTTGCAATTTACGGATACGGAAATTTGGGAAAAGGCGTGGAATTTGCCGTTTCGCAGAATCCCGACGCAACACTGATCGGTATTTTTACCCGCCGTGATCCCGCGTCGGTACATCCCGCAAGCAACGTTCCCGTTTTTCCGGCAAACGAAATTGGGGCCCACGCGGGTGAATTTGACGTTCTCATCATCTGCGGTGGGAGCGCGACCGATCTGCCGGTGATGACCCCGGCGCTTGCAAAATCCTTTAACGTTGTGGACAGCTTTGACACGCACGCAAACATCCCCCGTCATTTTGACAAAGTCGATCAAGCCGCAAAGTCGGGCGGTCACACCGCGCTCATTTCGGGCGGCTGGGACCCCGGAATGTTCTCGCTGAACCGGCTTTACGCCTCGGCCATTCTTCCCGACGGGCAGGATTATACCTTCTGGGGTCGCGGCGTCAGCCAGGGGCATTCGGACGCCATTCGCCGGATCGACGGCGTTCTTGATGCGCGGCAATACACCGTTCCGG
>JBGUNW010000286.1:0-1940 GCA_045117555.1 Eubacteriales bacterium | reverse complement strand
GCAGGGCGACGGCAGCTTCAAGCGCATCCGCGTAACCGGCGGCGCGTCCAAGAGCGCCACGTTCCGCCAGATCCTCGCCGACGTCTTTCAGGCGAAGATCGAGACCGTCTCCATCGCGAACTCCGCGTCCCTCGGCGCCGCCATCCGCGCCGCCAACGGCATTGAAAATACGCCGTTCGAGGACCTTTACGCGATGTTCTGCGCCTCCGCATCCGTCATCGAGCCGAACGCCTCCCTGCGCGACCTCTATGACGGCATGATGGCGGACTACGCTGCGCTCGAAGCCGGTCGTGCCTGATCTCCGTTCATCAAAACAAGAATCCGCACCGTCTTTCCTCCGGGAGAGACGGTGTTTTTGTTTTCCGGGCTGATTCCCCGTGTAAAAATACGTTGTGTGGCTTGCTTTTTCGCGATTGCAGGCTATATTATTCTCTGCTTTTTTTATAAACCGGAGAGATGGCTGAGCGGTCGAAGGCGGCGGTCTCGAAAACCGTTAACGGGTTTTTCCCGTTCGGGGGTTCGAATCCCCCTCTCTCCGCCATTTTTATCTATTTCACTTTTGCGGAGACAGTTATGGATGCTGTTTTGCTGAAAGATGATATAAACTTGATACTACACGGAATCCGCATATACTCAAAAAAGGATATGAAGTACCTCAGACGCGAGATGACCTGAAACTTGTTTTAAACGCACTAATGCTAATGGAGGTAGAAATATGATTGGACTTGAAGCAACAACCACTATCTTCTCCGCAATTGGAACAATAGCTACGGCTGTGATGTGTGGTCTTACATGGAAATCGCTCCAAGCATCGCAGAAGCAATTCGATGCCGTGAACGCAGACAATGTTGTTGCAAAGTTGGCATGGCACGGCAAGTTCGTCTTGTTTGTGCTTGAAAATACCGGAACATTGCCAGCCAATGAAATCACGGTTGAATTCCCGCCGTGGTTCAATGAGGCTCTCGACAAACTGAATAATGGCAATTACGTCAAACCGATGGTTGACAAACTCCGCATGAATAAGCGACAGCTTTTGGGACATTCGAGCATTCCTTTCCTGTTATGCAAGAACAAAACGGCGTTTTATGAAGTAATGCACACACATGAATCAGTCCGCATCTCCCTGAAATGGAAGAATGTAAATGAAAAATGCCGGGATAACACGCAAGACCTTGATCTCGTTGATGAAATCATTCTTGTGCCAGACCCGTTTGAAAGAATTGCCTCCGAGTTGCACGATGCTTTCAACAATTCCGTAGGTGTTTATCAGATTACAAAACGTCCCACAAAAGATGAAGATGAACCTCATAATGCACAATGAAAACTGCTTCTCAACGTAATCCGCCGGAAAACAGGCTCAAATGCCCTACATGCGGCCTGATTTTCATACCGGACCAGGACCCGGAAACTCACCCTGTAAAATGTCCGCGTTGCGCCACCTTGCTTCCCGCTCCTAAATCCGGGCAGAAATCGTCTTTCAGCTTTGCGGAAAGCAAGCCGCAACAGGAAACTCCCCTGGATTCCGGTGACGGCATTAAAGCCTGTACGTTCTTCTTCGCTTGCGCGGTGATCGTCTTCCTCATCGGTCAAATCACGGCTTTTGTTGAGGATGCCCGCCCGGTCGTTACGATTGACCTCGGCGTTTCCGCCATCGTTTTTCTACTTGCTGCCATCTACTTCAAACTCCCGAAACCGAAATAACTTTATCTCGCCGCCCGACGCGATAAATGTGATAAAATGGCGAGATGAGTGAATATTCCGCGAGGCCTTTCCCGCCTTACCCCGCTGTGAGCGTACAGACGGAGAAAAGTTTTTTCGTACTTTTTTCAAGATTCAGTTTGCTTTTTCCGAATCCGGGGTGTATATTAAATCTCATGCAAGAAATTGCGGGGGCGTAGCTCAACTGGTTAGAGTGCCACCCTGTCACGGTGGATGTTGCG
>JBGUNW010000285.1:0-3379 GCA_045117555.1 Eubacteriales bacterium | reverse complement strand
ATGTTTCTTGCCGACCTTGGCATTGAGGAAAGCGGCTTGGATCGTCTGATCAAAGCAAGTTATTCCCTGCTGGGTCTGATCAGCTTTTTGACAGCCGGGCCGGACGAATGCCGCGCATGGACGATCCGCAAAGGAACAAAGGCGCCGAAAGCCGCCGGAAAGATTCACTCGGATATTGAACGCGGGTTCATTCGCGCCGAGGTGGTCGCCTTTGACGATTTGAAGAAATACGGCAATATGAACGCCGTAAAAGAAGCGGGCGCCTTACGAAGCGAAGGAAAAGATTACATTATGCAGGACGGCGACGTTGTTTATTTCCGCTTCAACGTTTAAAAAGGAACAGAAAAACCGCGACCCCGGCAAAAGGGTCGCGGTTTTTTATCCGCCGAGCGCCAAGCGCATACTTTGCAAAATCTTTTTTTCCTCGCGCGAAACCTTGACCTGCGAAAGGCCCAGCTCGTTTGCGGTTTGCTGTTGCGTAAAATTGCGAAAATAGCGCAGCAAAACGATCTTTCGCCAAAGCGGCGGCAGTTTGCCAATGCTTTGGGCAATGGCAACGCGGTCGCAAATGCGCTCGGTTTCCCGTTCGGATTCTTCGTCCGAAAGCGTGCCTTCCAAGGTCAAGCCCCCTTCTTCTTCGCGGACCGAATCGGAAAGCGAGGCAATGGGGGAAAGCGCGTCCAGCGAGATCGCCGCCTCCTCTTTGGAAAGTGAACACCGCTCGGCAAGCTCAGCAATTCCCGGCTCCCGGCCCTCCTCGGTTAAAATCCTGTTTTTTTCCCGCAGTAAGGCAATTCCCTGTTTGCGGTAAATGCGGCTGACCTTGATTGGCCCTTCGTCACGCAAATACCGCCGGATCTCCCCCACGATCAGCGGAACGGCATAGGTGGAAAAGCGCGCGCCGAACGACGGAGAAAAAGAACGAATAGCCTTGATCATTCCGATCGTGCCGATCTGCATCAGATCGTCGTATTCGGTTCCCCTGCCCAAAAAGCGTGTTGCAACCGAGCGGACAAGGCCCATATTCTCCTCTACCAAAAGCGATTCGGCCGATTCGTCGCCCGCAAGGTAGCGTTCGAGCAAATATTCGTTGCGCTCCTGCTGACGATCGGCCATTTGCAATTCCCCTTTCATGGGTCAAGGATGTAAACGCTTCAACAAAATCACGGTGGTGCCGCGCCCGGGACGGCTGTGAACGCGCACCGAATCGCAAAAACTTTCCATAACGGTGAACCCCATGCCGCTTCGTTCGCCCGCCGCGTCGGTGGTGAAAAGCGGCTCGCGCGCTTTTTTCACGTCGGCAATTCCGCAACCGCGATCGCGGATTTCCACCTGCACGATCCTGCCCTCGCAGAGTTTGACGTTCAGGCGGATTTCTCCAATCCCCTCCCGATAGGCGTGAACAATGCAGTTGGTCACCGCCTCGGAAACGGCACATTTCAAATCGGCAAGTTCTACGGCGGTGGGGTTGAGCTGGGCGCAAAACGCCGCCACCGCGGCGCGCGCAAAGCCCTCGTTGACCGAGCGCGAGGGCATTTTCAAGTTCAGCTCGTTTTCCACGCGCGCGGTATAATCAATGGTGCTTGTCATGGGAAATACTCCTTTCTGTATTGGAATATTGAATTTGAATGACCCTGTTGAGCGCCGCAAGCGAGATCATGCGCTGCGCCGCCGGCGAAGGATCCAGCACGATCAGCTCCCCCCCGTACCGGTTGGCCGTTGCCAAACGCCCCATAATCAACCCCAAGCCGGAACTATCCATAAAATCAATGGAAGAAAGATCCAAATAAACAGTTCCGGGACGATCCGAGAGCAATTTATCGTCGATCTGCACGCGAACGTCCACCGCGGAATGGTGGTCGATCTCACCCGAGAGGCGAACATACAGCGCGTCGTTCGCTGTTTCAAAGGCGACCTGATGCTTTACGTGAATCATCTTTCAAAACTCCTTTCTGTTTTTTACGGGCTTGTCCGTTTTGCACGCCTTTATCATACCATGCAAAAAAGAAAAAAGCTGTCGCAAAAAGGCGACAGCGAAAAGAAAAAAGAAAGACCGACGACAAAAACCGTCGTCGGTCTTTTTCTGTTTGAAAAAGCGGGATCAGATCTGTTCCTTCACTTTGGAAGCTTTACCAACTCTGCCACGCAGGTAGTAGAGTTTGGCGCGACGGATTTTAGCGACGCGGGTGATTTCCACTTTTTCAACGTTGGGAGAATGAATCGGAAACGTTTTTTCAACGCCTACGCCGTAGGAAATGCGGCGAACGGTGAAGGTTTCGGAAATTCCGCCGCCGTGCTTGGCAATAACGGTTCCCTCAAACATTTGGATTCTCTCTCTGGTACCCTCTTTGATTCTGTTGTGAACACGAACGGTGTCACCAATGCGGATTACGGGTACTTCGCTTTTTAATTGCTCGTTTGTAAGTGCCTCAATCTGATTCATGATGAGTCCTCCTTCAAATCAGGTGTTCATGCGAGCATGCAGCGGACCACCCTCAAAATAGCGCAAAAATCGCGCAACGTGTATATTATAGCATAATGATTTCGTTTTTGCAATACTTTTTTTCAACTTTTTTGAAAAAAAGCTATTTTCTTTCGCTTTTTGCAAACGATTCCAGCAAAAGCGGAATGGCTTGCTCGGCAACCAGCCCGGAAAGGTCTTCCCCCTTCGCCAACCGTTCTCGCACAAGCGTTGAGCTGATCTCCCCTGTTCCTGGCGCGGCGGGGATCAATTCCGTTAAAAACCGCGGGTTGTGCGCGCGGTTCCATTCATCCTGCACCCGCTCGTAGGCAAGATCGGCCTCGTTGCGGTAACCCTTGCAAACAACGTCGGCGTGCAGCCGCTCAAACAGGTCCACCAAAAGTCCGTCGTCGGCAATGACTTTTGCGTTGGAAAGATCGGAAAGCGTCAATTCGGCAATTCTGCGGCGCATATCGCTTTCCAGAAACGGCTTTTTCGCAAAGTTGGTCATCACGGCAACATAAACGACCTCGTAACGCTTGCAAACTTTCTCGATCAAGGCGCGGTGACCCAGCGTCATCGGGTCGAAACTGCCCGGAACAATGGCTATTTTTCCGTTTTTTTCGCTCATGTTTCGCTCTCCTTTTCCCGGTATTCCAGCAGGGTTAAATACGCAACGCCGTGTTTTTTCAACGTGCGGACGGTAAACGCCGCCGCAAGATCGTCACCCGCCCCGAAAACGTCCTCCGGCGCGCCGGTTTCGCAAAGCAGGAGCGCGCCCGGCAGAAGCATTTTTTGCCCGCAAAGCAGCCCGAGCGCCTGCGGAACAAGCCCCAGCGCATAGGGAGGGTCCAAAAATACAAGATCGAATTTTTGGGAACGGTTCTGCCGCAAAAAGGAAAGCCCGTCACCCGCGAA
>JBGUNW010000284.1:0-5312 GCA_045117555.1 Eubacteriales bacterium | reverse complement strand
CGATGCGTTGGACGTTTACCGTTGGAAAATCTATCTTCCGCTTTTGCTCGTCGCCGTGCTTTGTGCAACGCCCCTGCCGAAACGACTGTTCGGGGCACTTTTGCGCCGCCGGGAAAAGCTCGGCTTTTTGCGCCCGGTGTTCTGCGGGCTTGTGTTGCTGTTTGCAACCGCGTTTTTGGTCGCCCACGCATACAGCCCGTTTGAGTATTTTCAATTCTGAACAGGAAAGGAGAAAAATGATGCGCCCCGATCGAACGCTTGTTTTGCTTTTTTGCGTGATTCTGGCATTGCTTGCCCTTTTGCTTTTGTTCCTGCCCGAAAACGCCTTTTCAATGACCGAAAAGCGCGCCTTACAGGGGCGGCCGAAGTTTGGCTTTTCCAAACTGATTTCTGGTAGATTTTCCGAGGAGATCGAAAACTGGTACGCCGATCAGTTTCCGGGGCGGGAAGGGCTGGTGACCCTCCACTCGCTCACGCAGATTTTAACCGGGCAAAAGCAGAATAACGGTATTTTACTTGGCGCGAACGGGCAGCTTGCCCGGTGGGATTTGGGTGGAGATACGCCGACCGACCGCGTGGATGAATCCCGCCTGCGCGCCGCCTGCCGGGGGATTCGCCGCGCCGCCGAGACCGTGACGGCGCCAATGGTCGTTTTGCTCCCGAGCCGCAACCTGGACGTTGCCGAATCGGCGTTCGATTATCCGAACGAAACGGGCAAAACGATACGGAACCTCCTGAACGAAGAGCTTTCAACGGTCAATTTTGCCAACGTTGAACCCATCTTGCGGGAGCGATACGAAAATGGAGAGAACGTGGTCTTCCGCACTGATCACCATTGGACGACTTTGGGTGCTTATTACGCCTATTGCGAAGTGATGAAAGCGTTTGGAAGGGAAGGCGAAATCGTACCGCGTGAATTTTACAGGGAAGAGGTTGTTACCGGCGGGTTTGGCGGTAGTTACCGTGCGCGCGGCGGAATGCCTTTTGTGGCGAAAGAGCCGATTCCGGTTTGGTACGGCGAGGACGAGGGCAATTATACGATTACCGCCGACGGAAAACCTTTGGACGGCTTTTACAGCGTTCCTCAAACGGGGGAGATCGGCTACGAGCTGTTTTTGGACGGCACGCACGACGCGGTGACGATTGAAAAAGCGGGAGAGGATCGCCCCAAGCTGGTGGTGTTCAAGGATAGCTTTGCAAACGCGCTCGCTCCGTTTTTGGCGCGGCATTTCAATTTGGTTTTGTTGAATTTATCCTCCGCAAAAAAGGATTTTACCAACCTTTCCGAAACGGCCACCGAATACGGCGCCGACGGCGTTTTGCTCGTTTATTCGGTTTTTAATCTTCTTTCCGCAGATATCGCGGCACGGTTCCGCTGAATCAAAAGACCCGTTTGCAAAAAGGCAAACGGGTCTTTCTGTCGTCAGGCAAGGGCGGAAAGGTCTTCTACGGCGTGTTCGGAAATCGGGCTTGCGTGTTCCGGGATGTAAACCTTCGTTTGCGCAACGTTGCAAGCCGCGCCGTATTCGGCAAGAAAGGCCATTGCATCCGGCAGGGCAAAGGGGGATCTGGTCTGAAAACGCAAAAAAAGCAAGTATTGTCCGCATTCTTCCCGCCACGCGCGGCTCTCTCCCGAAAAACCGGTGGTTTTCAAGCGTCGGCAAGCGTTCAACAGGTCTTGTATAGTTTGCATCCGGTAAAGAATTTCTCTTTGGTAAATTTCCTTCTTTTCATCTGCTTTAATGGGCAAAAGACGTTCGACCATCGTCAGGGCGGTGCGTTTCTGATCTTCCTGCAAGCTGCAACTCACAAACATTTCGCAGCCCCCTTCGCGCGAGGGAAAATATTGCACCGAAACGCGGCGGTCGTCCAGCTCAAAGGCAATCTTTCTGCGCACTTCTTTCATCAGCATCCGGAAGGAACGCCGCATTTGCTCGGTATCCTCACCCAGCCGCTCGGCGTTCATTTCAAAATGCGACATATCCGAGGGCGTTAACATAATTTTCAGTTTCCGATCGTTGATGCGTATCAGTTCCAAGGCAAATCTCCTTTCCGCTTATCGGCTCTCTGGTTTTATTATAGCTTTTCGGGGGATAAAAAGGAATCCCTAAAATAATGGTAAAAATCCCGGTTCACGCGCATTTTACTTGATTTTGGCAGGAAAATATGCTATAATACTATCATCTTATGACGAACGGGAAGGAGGTGTTCCGCCGTGCGATATCAAACCGAGAAAAAAACGATCCGCCTTTCGGTACGGGAGATTTGCGATTTACTGCACTTTCACGGCAATTCCGATCTGCGTGCCGGTGGCGCCTCGCTTGCCCGGATGGAAAAAGGGAAGGAAGCGCATAAAATTGTGCAAAGCTCGCTTGCCGAAGGGGATCGCGCCGAAGTTTCCGTTTCGGTAACGGTTTCCTTCCGCAATCGCCTTTATGAGATTGCAGGGCGGGCGGACAGCGTTCGGGAGGGTCTGCCCGTGATCGTTGAGGAGATCAAATCCATCATTGGCCGACGCTTCCCGGAGCCGGACGCCTACCATACCGCGCAGGCCAATCTGACCGCATGGCTCTACCTGCAAAAAAACGCCCTTTCTTCGGTGTGCGTTCGCCGCACGCTGATTTTGGTGGAAACGGGAGAACAAAAGTCCTTTGACCGCGTTTTTTCCGCCGCCGAACTGACCGATTACTGCCAAAAATTGCTTTCCCGGATCGAGTACCGCGCCGAGCTTTTGGAGGAGCGCGCGCTTACGCGTATGCCGACTTTGCAAACGGCAAAATTCCCGTACCCGAACGTTCGCCCGGCACAGGAGCTGATGCTACGGGAATGTTACCGCGATATCAAGCGCGGCAAACGCCTGTTTTTGCAGGCGCCAACCGGGATCGGCAAAACCATTTCTGCGCTGTTTCCGGCCGTTCGCGCCATGGGTGAGGGACATTGCGACCGAATTTTCTATTTAACGGCAAAAACCGCCGCCGCGCGCGAGGCCTACCGTGCCTGCGGCGATCTTTTCGGGGCGGGCGCCAATATCCGAACGGTTCACCTTTCCGCGCGGGAAAATCTTTGCGTCAACTCCGCGGCAAAAAACGATCCCGCCGGCATCAGCCGCCATTGCAATCCCGATGATTGCCCGCGCCTGCGCGGATTTTATGAAAAATGCCCGGATGCCGTTTGCGCCCTTTTGCGCGCACAAAACGGCTATCCGCGTGCAACGATCCTGGAAGCGGCCAATCGTGCCGGGGTCTGCCCCTACGAATTTCAGTTGGAGCTTTCGGAATTTTGCGACGTTTTGATCTGCGATTATAACTACGTATTCGACCCCATGGTTTATCTGCGCCGCTATTTTGAGGAAGACGCCCCGCTGGCGGGAAAGTTCGTTTTTTTGATCGACGAAGCGCACAACCTTGCAAACCGCGCTTCGGAAATGTATTCGGTTCTGCTTTCCTGCGCTCAAACCGGGGAATTGCTCCGGTTGTTGGTCGAAACGCACGCGGCCGAGCCGGAAAAGGAATGGAAATTCCTGAAAGCCTATCTGCAAATTCTGCGCCGGCAAAAGGCGCTCTGCCGCGACACGCTTTGCAAAAACGAAGCGGGCGAAGAACAGGGATATGCGCTTTACCACGGCGCGCTTCCGGGCCTTGCCGCGGCGGCCGCAAACTGCCGCGCTTGGGCAGAGGAATGGCTGCGCAAGCACCCGGACGACGAGGCAGAAGCGCCGCTGGTGCAATTTTTGGCGCCGCTGCGCCGCATGGAAGCGATCCAACCCTTTTTCGACGAGCGATTTCTTTCTTACGTTGCCGTTGCAAACGGCGACGTTACCGTGCGTTTGATCTGCCTGGATCCTTCCGAAATCCTTTCTCAAAAACTTTCGCTTGCCGCCTCCTCGGTATTGTTTTCGGCGACCTTAACGCCGTTGGATTATTTTGCCGACATTCTGGGCGGAGGAAAAAAAGCCGTCAAGGTGGCGCTTCCGTCACCCTATCCGACCGAACATCGCTGCATTGCCGCCGTTACCGGGGTGAGTGTCCGATTTGAAGACCGCGAAAAATCGGTGCGCAAGCTGGTGGGCGTAATCGCCGCAACCGCGGCCGGGAAGGCGGGAAACTATATCGTTTATTTCCCGTCCTACGATTATATGGAAAAGGTGCATGAAGCGTTTACAAAGAAATACCCGCAGGTAACCGTAATCCTGCAAACGCGCGGCATGACGGCCGAGGCCAAAGAATCCTTTTTGAATTCCTTTGCCGACGACGGAAAACTGCGCGTTGGCTTTTGCGTGCTGGGCGGCTCGTTTTCAGAGGGCGTAGACTTGCCTGGGGGACGGCTGATCGGCGCAGTTGTGGTGGGCGTTGGTTTACCGGGCATTTCGGACGAGCGCAACATTCTGCGCGACTATTACGAAACCACGCGCGAGAGCGGCTACGATTATGCCTACACCTATCCCGGCATGAACCGCGTTTTACAGGCGGCAGGCCGTGTGATAAGGAGCGAAAACGACCGCGGGGTGATCGTTCTGGCCGACGATCGCTGGGCCGAACCCCGCTATCAAGCGCTGATGCCCGAGCATTGGAACGGCATTGTATATGCAAAAGACGCACGTGAAATTGCAGAACTTATCGCAGATTTTTGGAAAAAATCCTGAAAAAATGATAATTTTTGCAATTTTAATAAAATATTTTTGCAAAAATACTTGAATTTGCCGGTAAAAGGTGCTATACTGTTTAAGCTTTCAAAAAAGAACGCGGTGCTGATTGGGAACCTTGCGTTCCGGGCACGGCATACGCTGTTAGTGTAAATCCATATCAGGAAGAAGGACACCATTCGTTATGAAATATGCAGAAATGAGCCGGCAGGACCTGCAAAAGGAGCTTGTGGCCTTACGAGCTGAATACAAGGCGATTTTGGAGCAGCACCTTTCGCTGGACCTTTCGCGCGGCAAACCGGGCGCAAAACAGCTGGATATGCTTCGCGGTATGCTCAACTGCATCGTTTCCTCCACCGACTGCCGCTCCGAGGGCGGGTTTGACTGCCGTAACTACGGCGTTTTGGACGGGATTCCCGAAGCAAAGCGGATGTTTGCCGAGCTTTTGGGGCTGCGGGAGGAAAATCTGTTCATCGGCGGCAATTCCTCTCTTAACCTGATGTACGACGCCGTTGCGCGCGCCCTTTTGTACGGTGTTTGCGACAGCGACCGCCCCTGGTGCCGCGAGCCGGTGATTCGCTTTTTATGTCCGTCGCCCGGTTACGATCGCCATTTCGGCATTTGCGAGTCGCTCGGCATTGAGATGATCCCGGTCGCCATGACGCCTACC
>JBGUNW010000283.1:0-4288 GCA_045117555.1 Eubacteriales bacterium | reverse complement strand
GCTCGCCCGTGGAAACCAGGTAGTCGTAAACCGGTTTGAGAATTTCGGCGTCGATTTTTTCCACCGAGAGAATCTTATTTTCCAATTCGGCGCGGTGCCCGCACTCGTCAGGCGCCTCCACGTGAACATAAACGTAATCGTACCCTTCGCGGAAAGCGGCAACGGCGGCGTCAGCCTTGCCTTTGTAGTTGGTGTGTACGTTGCCGGTTGCGCCGGGGACGTCAATGGATCGCATACCGGCGCAGAGACCGATGCCCTTGATGAGGTCAACGGCCGAAATCACGGCGCCTTTGAGCCCCCATTTTTCGCGAAAGTTGGGTAGCTGCGGCTTTTTGCCGGGGCTCCAAAGCCATGCCGAGTTTGCAGGTTTGAGCCCG
This sequence comes from Eubacteriales bacterium, assembly GCA_045117555.1. Lineage (GTDB taxonomy): Bacteria > Bacillota > Clostridia > Oscillospirales > CAG-272 > UMGS1865. The sequence goes on along the minus strand of JBGUNW010000283.1, from coordinate 3,911 downwards.
CGGGCGCGGCGTGCTTCGTTAACGGGATGGTGATTCAGTATTTCAAAACTCTCCCGCATCAGGCGGTAAAATTCCTCGCCGCCGTTTTCGGCCTTGGGCAAATATTCGCCAATGCGCTTGCCCAAAATATCGTGCGGGCGCATAAACGGATATTGATCGTTCCCGTTTTTCCAGATCAGGCAATGACGGTAGCTGATGCCGGGATAAAATTTGCGAACGTCATTTCCCAGTTTTTCCTGCAAGGCGGCGATCAATTCGGCGGCTTCGGGGGTGGAAATTTCATCGGCACTGTGATCCAGAATAACCTTGTCGTCATAGTCCTCGCCGTTGTCGGTCAGCGTTACAACATTGCAGCGATAGGCGGTTTCGTCAGGCTGCATTTCAATGCCCATGCTCACGGCTTCCAGCGGGGAACGCCCTTTGGAGTACACACGCGGATTAAAGGAGAGAATTGCCATATTTGCAGTGTCGCTTTCCGGCACCATGCCTTCCGGTACGTTGGAAACCGTGCCGACCAGAGCGGTTTTTGCAAGCGCGTCCATCATCGGCTTTTTCGCGGCTTCCATGGGGGTGCGGTTGCCTATTTTTTCAATTTTTTCGTCGGCCATTCCGTCAGGAATCAAAACAAGATATTTCATGGGGCACCTCTTAAACATTTTATATCATTAAAAATTTTTATCTATTATAGCATAGAGAATTGAAAAAAACAAGCGTTTGGAAAAAAAGGTGTTGTTTTTTTGTAAAAAATACAGGATTTTTTTGAAAAATAACGGAAAACTGCTTGGAATTCTTCGCAAAACGTGGTATAATTTTCTTGTAAGCGGAAAGGAGGAAGGATATGAAAGACTTTTTGATCCAAAACGGCGCGTTCATCTTTTGGGCGGCCGTTGCCTTGCTTGCCTTAATTATTGAGGCAATGACAGCGGAGCTTGTTTCCTGTTGGTTTGCGCCCAGCGCGTTGGTCGCAATGATCATTTCGCCTTTTGTCAGGTCGATATGGATTCAAATCACCGTATTTTTGGCGCTTTCGATTTTGTTGCTTGCCATTGGGCGAACACTTTTGAAAAAGAAGCTGGATTTCCGAAAGGCAAACCTGAATGCCGACAGTTTGATCGGAAAAACCGGCGTGATCCAGGAAGCGGTAAACAACCTGCTTGAAACGGGAAGCGTAAAGATCGCGGGATTGACCTGGACGGCTCGATCGGCAAACGGCGAAGAGATCCCCGCCGGAACAGCGGTGGTCATTCGGGAAATTCAGGGCGTGAAGCTGATTTGTGAACCAACCGCCGAAAAACCGGCCGTTAAAACGAGTGCAAAGCAATCCGGCGGTCGATCCGATCTGAATGCCGACAGTCTGATCGGAAAAACCGGCGTTGTGCAGGAACCGATTAACAATCTTGCCGAAACCGGAAGCGTCAGAATCGCGGGGCTCGTTTGGTCGGCGCGTTCCTGCAAAGGCGAAGAGATCCCGGAGGGAACGGTTGTTCTGATCCGAAACATTCAAGGTGTAAAATTGATTTGCGAGCCGAAGGAAAACGGCTGAACGCAGATTGATGAAAAATTAAAACAAAAAAGGAGAACTTATCATGACAGGTCTTTATATCTCGTTGGGCGTAATTGCCGGGTTGATTCTGATTATCATTATCGCAAACATTCACATTGTTCCGCAGTCGCAAGCATATGTAATTGAGCGCCTCGGCGCCTATCACCAAACCTGGAAAACAGGTATCCACTGGAAACTGCCGTTTATCGAACGCATTGCAAAACGCATCAACTTGATGGAACAGGTTGCCGATTTCCCGCCGCAGCCGGTTATCACCAAAGATAACGTTCGTATGCAGATCGATACAGTCGTCTTTTTCCAGATCACCGACTGCAAGCTGTTTGCCTATGGCCATACCACGCCGATGACGGCAATTGAAAACCTGACGGCAACAACGCTCCGCAACATCATTGGTGAGTTGGAATTGGACAATACGCTGACCTCGCGTGACATTATCAACACCAAAATGCGTTCGATCCTTGACGAGGCCACCGACCCCTGGGGTATCAAAGTCAATCGCGTGGAGCTGAAAAACATCATTCCTCCCAAGGAAATCCAGGATGCCATGGAAAAGCAGATGAAAGCCGAGCGCGAACGCCGCGAAGCAATTTTGCGCGCAGAGGGCGAAAAGAATTCTACCATTCTTGTGGCGCAAGGTAAAAAGGAATCCTTGATCCTGCAAGCCGAGGCCGAAAAGCAATCGCAAATTCTGAAAGCCGAAGCCAATAAGGAGGCGAAGATCCGTGAGGCGGAAGGTGAAGCCGAAGCCATTCTCGCCGTACAAAAGGCAACTGCCGAAGGTATCCGCATGATCAATGAATCCGCCCCCGGCGAAGCCGCAATCGCGCTGCGCAGTTTGGAAGCACTGGAACGGGTGGCCGACGGTCAGTCTACCAAAATCATCATCCCGTCCGAAATTCAAAACGTTACGTCTCTCATCGCCGGCGTAAAGGAAGCCGTTGCAGACTCGGGAAAGAAATCGGCAAAATAACCAATTTTCCCGGTAAAAACCGTAAAATATTGTATTCGCCGCGGCAATTTGCCGCGGCGAATTTTCTTGCCAAAAACTGGTCTTTCATAAACTGAATAAAGCGTTTCCGACTCCGGCAATACTTTCTTTGAATACAGTCAAAAAAAGGGAGCAAAGAATGTATCGCTTCAAAGTGGAAATCTGCGGGATCAATACTTCGGAACTCAAAGTGCTTTCCGAGGAGGAAAAGACCGATCTGCTACGCCGTGCCCGCACGGGAGATGAAAACGCGAGAAAAGACTTGATCTACGGTAACTTGCGGCTCGTTCTTTCCATTATCCAGCGTTTTTCCGGGCGGCGCGAGAGCATGGAGGATTTGTTTCAGGTTGGCTGTATCGGGCTTGTAAAAGCCGTGGATCATTTTAATATGGATATGGACGTTCGTTTTTCCACTTACGCCGTTCCCATGATTATCGGCGAAATTCGCCGTTATCTGCGCGATAACAACGCCATTCGCGTCAGCCGCTCGGTGCGCGAGCTCGCCTACCGCGCCTTGCAAACCAGGGAAGAGCTGATCGCCGCAAAGGAGCGCGAACCCACCGTGGAGGAGATCGCCGAACGGCTCGGGGAAAAGAGGGAAGCCGTTTTGCGCGCCATGGAAGCCATTGTGGAGCCGATCTCGCTTTACGAGCCGGTTTATAACGACAGCGGCGACGCGCTTTATTTGATGGATCAGCTTTCGGATACCTCGGACGGCGACGAGGCATGGCTGGAAAACATGGTCCTGCGCGAAGCGGTTGGCAAACTCTCGGAGCGGGAAAAGAAGATTATTCAACTTCGTTTCTATGCAAATAAAACGCAAACGGAGATCGCGGGCGAGATCGGCATTTCGCAAGCGCAGGTCTCCCGCTTGGAAAAGGCCGCGCTGGAAAAAATAAGAAAAGAATTATAAAATTGAGAGAAGGGATTTTTCAAAAATCTCTTTTCTTTTTTCGTAAACGCTTGCAAAAAAAGGAGAGTTGTGGTAAAATAATACGAAAAAAAGACAAATATTCCGGAGGGAACCGAACATGAAAGATATTTCCCGCAACCTGACCATGCTTTGCGATTTTTACGAGCTGACCATGGGCAACGGCTATTTTGTGAAAGGAATGCAGGATAAAATCGTATATTTTGACGCATTTTACCGCCAGAACCCCGATAACGGCGGCTTTGCCGTGGTTGCCGGTTTGGAGCAGATCGTAGAGTATATCAACAATCTTCGCTTTGATGAAGACGATATCAGCTATCTGCGTTCCAAAAACTGTTTTTCCGAAGATTTTTTGCAATATCTTGCCGATTTCAAATTTACGGGCGATATCTGGGCCATTCCCGAGGGAACCATTGTTTTTCCGGGTG
>JBGUNW010000282.1:0-2684 GCA_045117555.1 Eubacteriales bacterium | reverse complement strand
ATCTGATCGCGATCTTCCTCGGCATTCTCGAACTGATGAAGGTGCGCCGCATTAAAATGCAAGAAGAAGACTTTGCCGACGACTCGATCCACGGTGTGGACACCGTTTTCGTGATGAACGATCCCGAAAAAGAGCCCGTAGCGAAGAAGATCAAAATCAACCCGGAAGAGCCGATCCCGCTTTCCTCCAAGGCCGAAATGCACCGCGAACAGCGCCGCATTCTGCGCGAGCAAAAACTTGCCGAGCGCAAGCGGCTCCGCGAAGAGGAACGCGCCCTTCGCGCCGCCGGAAAAGGCGGAGCCGCTCCCCTGCCCCCGGACGACAGCGATCTGGAAGCCGAGGAACGCATTGCCGAGCTTTTGGACGATCAGCTCTCCGACCGCGACGAGGACCTGCTCGACGACATCGGGCTGGATATGAACGCCATTGTTTCCCACATGGCAAAGCAGGCCGGACATTTTCCCGAAGAATCCGAAAAGAAATAACGAAAAGGGTCAAAAATCATGGAAGAAAAGAAACAGCAGCCGGTCCTGGAACCGCTCAAAACCGCAAAGGAGACCGAGGAGGCGATCGAGGCCATTCTTTACGCCGCCGGCTATCCCGTTCGGTTTGATAAACTTGCCGAGGTTTTGCAAATCACCGTTAAGGACGTCAAGGCCTTCGTGCGCAATATTGAAAAGAAATTTGCCGAGGATGATCACGCCCACGGGATCCAGCTTTTGGTATTTCCCGCCTCCTGCCAGTTTGCCACCCGGGAGCAGTACGCCCCCTACATCCGCGAGGCGCTGGGCATTCGCCGCGGCGGCAACCTTTCGGCTTCCTCCATGGAAGTGCTTGCGGTAGTTGCCTACAACCAACCGGTCACGCGCTCGTTCATTGATATGGTGCGCGGCGTGGACAGCTCCTACGCCGTCAACTCCCTGCTGGATAAAGGGCTGATCGAGGCCGCCGGCCGTTTGGACGCGCCCGGCCGCCCCATGCTTTACGTTACCACCGATAAGTTTCTGCGCGTGTTCGGCTTGAACACGCTGGAAGAACTGCCGGCAACCGAGGCGCTCAGCGCCGCCGCGCAGGCCGTACAACTGGACATGAACAAAGAATTGGATGAAACCGACGCACAGCAACCCGCCGGCGATTACGAAGAGCCGGTCGATCCCGAAGAAACCGACGTCATTTTTGAAACCGGCGCCGAAAACGCCGCCGACCCCGAATAATTTTTCCCAAAAAACCTTGAAACAGAAAGGTGATGTTCCGATATGAACGGATGGCTGATAGCCCTTTCGGTTCTCGGCGGCATCTTGCTTTTCCTGATCTTGCTGATTTGTTTCGGCGCCGTCGGCGCCCGCGTCACTTACGAGGGCGGGCTGACCGTTCGCCTTTCCATTCTCGGCTTTTCCAAAACGATCTACCCGCGTAAAAATGCCGAAGTGCGTTTGCGGGACGTTGCGAATTCCAACCCGGAAAAGCTCCTCAAAGCCGAGAAAAAGCGCCGCAAACGCGCCGAAAAGGAAGCCGAGCGCAAGCGAAAACAGCAGGCAAAAAAAGAGCAGGCGCAAGCAAAAAAGACGAATGCCGAGCCAAAGCCGAACCTGAAAGAAAATTTGGATATGATTCTGGCAATCCTTCGCCGCGCCTATGCCCTTACCAAAGGAAAGGTGCGCGTTGAGTTTCGCAAAATGCACCTGCGCGTTGCAACCGGCGACGCCGCCGCCACAGCCATTCTGTACGGAACAATCCTGCAAACCGTCGCCTATCTCCTGCAATGGACGCAGGATCACTTCAATGAGATCCGCCGCCGCGAGGGTGATATGACGGTGGAACCCGATTATCTTTCCGAACGACCGTCGTTCGAGCTGGATCTGCGGCTGCGCGTTGCCGGGTTCCGCGCCGTTGGCATCGTGCTGGGGCTGCTTCACACCTACCGTTTGGAAAAACGCCGCGCGAAAGCGCGCGCAAAAAAGCGTATATTAAAAGCGGCCGATAAGCCGCCCAAAACAGAAAGGAACTGATTTTTATGGAAAACGAAAATACGATGAAAGACATGATCCAAAACGCGCTGGAACAAGTGCGCACCATGATGGGCGCCGATACCGTGATCGGTCAACCGATCAAATTGGAGAACGGCGCAACCGTGATTCCGGTTTCCAAAGTACTTATGGGGTTTGCCACGGGCGGACTGGATCTGCCCGCAAAGGAAAAAGATACCGGCAAAAAGAACTTCGGCGGCGGTGGCGGAACCGGCGTTACCATTTTTCCGGTGGGATTTTTAACCGCTTATCCGGACGGCAGAGTGGAAATTCTGCCCATGAGGCCCGAGCCCTCCACTCCCATCGAGCAGGTGGCCGATTTTATCAACCGCACCCCCGAGCTGATCGGAAAATTCAAAGACCTGTTTGCTAAAAAACAGCCCGAAGCGCAAGAGGAACCCGCAGAGCAATAATCCCCCCCCTTTCCCGCATAAACCAACCCCCGGAAAAATATAATCTATTGAAGTAAAACAGATTTTTCCGGGGGGTCGGTTATGAAACACGGGTGGGTTCGCTTTTTCGCGCTTGCGCTGTCGGCAGTTTTGCTTTTCTTCTGCCCCGGCGTTCTTTTTTCGGTTGCGGCAACGGCGGAAGAGCCGAACGAAAATCCGATTTCGGACGTTCCCGTGAACGTTTGCGTTTCGGCGCGCGCGGCCC
>JBGUNW010000281.1:0-1627 GCA_045117555.1 Eubacteriales bacterium | reverse complement strand
AGCCTCTGGAACTTTATGGACGATTCCACTCCGTTATTTACTTTGTACGCGGGCGGAATCTGGTTCGGTTTTATCGGGGGTGAAATTTTCTACCGCTACTCCAACCACGATGTCAAAATCGACGAACGCGACTCCGTTTACGAGGAACTTGACCACTGGGATTTCACGCAGCACGAAATCGGCTTGAACGTCATGTTTTCCAGGACCTACGCGCCTATCAAGTGGATGGACCTGCATCTGTTCGCCTTCCTCGGATTCCAATACAGTTTCTACTCCGAAGATATCGAACTCAAGAGTTCCAAGAAAAAGCCCTCCAAGGAATACGAGACCCGTTTCAAGACCGAAGACCCTTACAAGGGCGCACTTCTCGGATTCGGATTCCAGAGTGTATTCCTGCAGCACTACGGCTTAAGCGTTCGCACCGGTATTTCGAGCCGCGGCAAGGACATCTACACAGAGCCCTCGCCTGACGCCGCCGCCGAACCCACTACTATCGGAGCCTCTACCGTCGACTGGTTCATCAGTGTCGGTTTGGAATATCACTGGACGCCGTTTAAGTAAAATCACAAACACCGTGATTAAAATTCTATTCGCACCACTGCAAGGTTATACCACAGGCCCCTACCGTAAAGCTCACGCCGAAATCTTTGGCGGAGTCGACGCCTATTATGCTCCATTTTTGCGGATTGAAAATGGACTGCCGCGCGAAAAGGACTTACGGGATTTAGAAACGGATTCTCACACAAATTTTAAGGTCGTTCCGCAAATTATCGCGAACAGCGTTCATGAATTCAAGACACTCGCCGAAGCTCTTTTGCAAAAAGGATTCTCTGAAATCGACTTCAATATGGGATGTCCCTTTCCGATGCAGGTCAACCGTCACCGTGGCGCGGGCATCTTAAGCGACATAAATGCCGTCCAAGAAATCATGGACGAGATCAGGAAAATGTCCGGTGCAACGACCGAAACAGCACCGATCAAATTTTCCGTCAAAATGCGACTCGGGCAAAATTCTCCCGACGAGGCATTCGCGCTGCTTCCGCTCCTGAACGACACTCCCCTCGCCCATATCACGCTCCATCCGCGACTCGGCAAGCAGCAATACAAGGGAGCCATCGACTTCAGTTCGTTTGAACGATTCTACAACGAATGCAAGCACACGCTCGTTTACAATGGAGACCTCACAACGGTTTCTCAAATCAACGAGCTTGAACGCAAGTATCCGAAACTTGCCGGTATCATGATTGGTCGCGGATTACTCGCCCGCCCCAGCCTCGCCGCGGAGTACAAGGGAGCCTCCCCACAGGAACTTCTCGGCAAAATTCTGCAAATGCATCAAGCGATTTTCGACAACGCCTGCAAAACATATCAAGGCGACAGCCAAATCCTCTCGCACGTCCAAACCTTTTGGGATTATCTGGAGCCGAACATTCCTAAAAAGATTTTCAAGAAAATCAAGAAAGCAGGCAAGCTCGGCGAATACAAAGAAGCCGTTGCACAATTGAAATAGCACAGCTTTTTCAAAAAAAAGCATTGTCTCGTACTTTGCGTTTTAACCAAGAATTGAACATTCTCGAAAAAAAAATGAAATTTTGCAAACAACTGTTTGCACATTTTTCAAATTTAT
>JBGUNW010000280.1:0-1529 GCA_045117555.1 Eubacteriales bacterium | reverse complement strand
CATTGATGACGATGAACAAAACCGTGCCGTCGGTGGCGTCGGGCTTTTCCCCTTGCATCAACTTTACCGCTTCAATGCCGAGGGGCGTAGCCGCGCTGCCGATTCCGAGAAAGTTTGCCGCCAAATTTTGTGAGATCAAGGAGCGCGCTTGCTCACTTTCCCCCTTAAAAAGCCTTTTCGTAACGGGGCGAAACAAACGGGACAAAAACTCCGCCACGCCGTTTTTTCGCATCACGCCGAGGATGCCAAGCCACAGAGCGTAGACCGCAAGCATCTTTACAGACAAAGCGACGGCGTTTTCCGCCCCACTAAGCGCTGCCGACACCGCCCCCGCGGGGTTTGTAAACAACATCCAAGCAACGCTTATGAAAAAGAGCAAAAAGAAAACGACGTTCATAAAGCATTGTATTAAAAACACCCCCTGAATATACAAAAAAAATCCCGACCGCGGATTGCAGTCGGGATGATCGTCGCTTTTACGTTAAGCGGCGTTTGCGGCGGAAACCGTCTTGTACGTGACCGTAACGGACTTGTTGGTCTGCGCGGCGGAAATAAAGGTCTTGACCTTGTCAAGTTCGATGGCAAAACCCATACCCTCTACGTCCTCGATCTCGCTGCTGAAATAGCTGCTTTTGATGATACTGACAAACTTGCTGTTGACCACGCCCACCAAGCCGCCGTAAATGTTGATGGCGGGGCCGCCCGAGTTGCCGCCGTTGATTGCCGCGTCGGTTTGGATAAAAGTCAATTGCGGGGTGTCGGTGAAGGTCTTGCCCGTAGCGGAGACGATGCCCGCCGTGGCGGAGTAACCGTACCCTCTTGCGTTGCCGAGTACCAAAAGTTGATTGCCGCGATTGACCGCCCCTTCATAGAAGGGGATCGGCTTCCATTTTTCACCCACGGGCACCGCCGTCGTGATGCGGCAAAGCGCAAGATCGTAGGCGGGGTCACGATAGATCATTTCCAAATTATAGGTGGCATTATCCGGGTAATCGGACGCGACGTCAAAGTTCCCCACGATGGAAGAATAAGTGTAGTTCACCGTTTTTGTGCCGTAAAGGATCTGACCGAAAATATTGCGCCCCAAGATGACGTCGGGATCCGCTTCCTGCACTTCGTAGGAAACGACGTGATTGTTGGTGATCACAAAGCCGTCTTCCGTGATGATGAAGCCTGTGCCCTGACAACCCGAAACGCCCGACTTGGTGGTTTCTTTACAAGTGAGGTTCAAAACGGAATTGACGTATACCGTCGCGTAGCCGCCGATGTTGGTCTGCGCCGCCACAATGGACTGTTGCACCGCTTCTTCAAGATCAGCCGCTCTTTGCGCCATATTTTCCGCTACCTCGCGGTATTTGGTCAGCGCTTTTTCAAGGTCGCTCTTTGAAACGTCGGTATAGGTGGTGACGGTATTCCCCGACGAGGAGTTTGCCAAACTGTCCGTCGAATTGCCGCCGACGAGTGAACAACCCGCCATACAAACGACGACGAGCATTACCAAAACGGCGATCACTATCAAAATTTTCTTT
>JBGUNW010000279.1:0-3805 GCA_045117555.1 Eubacteriales bacterium | reverse complement strand
CACTGAGGTGACCGACGCTGCCGTTGCCGCCACTTGCACCACGGCAGGCAAAACCGAAGGCAAACATTGCTCGGTTTGCGGCAAAGTAATCGTTGCACAGCAAGAAACTCCGATTGCCGAACATACATACGGCGAGTGGATTGCTCAAACCGCCACCGAAAAAGGTCATTACCATTGCTCGGTTTGCGGCAAGAACTTTGACGCAGACCACAATGAACTTACCGATCTCGATCCAAGCACCTTCAATGCCGATGACGAAACGCCCACCATTACCACCAACGCCGATATGGTTGCTTTCCAAGAGGCGGTTAACGGCGGTAACAACTTCGCGGGCAAAACCATTAAACTGGCAGGCGACGTTACGCTCGCCGGAGCAATCGGAACCAGCAGCACGGTATCGTTCAGCGGCAACTTTGACGGACAGGGACATACCGTTACCATTGCGCAATCGTTCAGCAGCGACCCTGACGGCATTGCCGGTCTGTTCGGCTATGTCCGCACGCCCGCAGACGGAACGGTTACCATTCAAAACGTAAAAGTGGTTGGCACCATTACCGTTACCAACGAATGCTCCGACGCCTATATCGTTGGCGGCGTGGTTTCGGCTGTGGACGCCAATACCGAAGGCAACGGCGGAACGGTGAACTTTATCAACGTTTATTCTGCCGTTGACATTACGAGCAACGCAACCAATTTGACGGTTTATTTCGGCGGTATTCTCGGGTTCCCCCGCCATGCAAATACCGTGAAACCCATTACCATTAACATGGATTCCTGCGTTTATGCCGGAACCATTACGATAACCAACAGCAAAGCGTTGGCTTGCGGCGGTCTCTTCGGCGGCACCGGAAACGCTGTTGCAAACAGAAGCGTAGCGCTTAATATTTCCAATTCGCTGGTTTCCGGAAGCATCAATATTCCGAACGTCAGCAGTCCGGATGACTGCGGCCTTATCGTTGGCTACCCGAAGGGCAGCGGCGGAAGCGGCACAGTTACCGTATCCATTGAAAACTGCATTGCCACCGGCACGCTGAACTGCACCGGCGAAGGCTGGGCGGAAATGGGCAACAAAAACGACTTCGGCGTTGCTTACGGCGAAGTAACCGGCAACGGCAACGCTACCGGCACGGTTACGAACCTCTACTACGTGGAAAATACCTACTACGATGACGTGAAAGTTCCCGTAATCGGCGTTGCAGGCGCTGACAAATCCACCGTTACCAACGCCAACGCGCTCACCATTGAGGCAATCAAAGCGCTGACCGCGGAAACGGTTACCATGACCGACGCAACCAAGTGGAATTTCGGAACCGACGAGGAGATCCCGGCACCCACCTCCATTGTTGAAATGTTTGGCAGACCGGAAGAATCCGAGCAGCCCGAAGAACCCGAAGAACCCAAGAAAAACACGTTCAAAGCCAAAGATGAAACGCCCATTATTACCACCGACGCCGATATGGCTAAATTCCGCGATGAGGTAAACTACGGTAACAACTTCGCGGGCAAAACCATTAAACTGGCAGGCGACGTTACGCTCAACGGAGCAATCGGAACCAGCAACACGGTATCGTTCAGCGGCAACTTTGACGGACAGGGACATACCGTTACCATTGCGCAATCGTTCAGCAGCGACCCGGACGGCGTTGCCGGTCTGTTCGGCTATGTTCGCACACCCGCAGACGGAACGGTTACCATTCAGAATGTGAAGGTGGTTGGTACAATTACCATTACCGGCGAATGCTCCAATGCTTACTGCGTTGGCGGCGTTGTTTCCTGCGTGGACGCCAATACCGAAGGCAACGGCGGAACGGTGAACTTTATCAACGTTTATTCTGCCGTTAACATTACGAGCAACGCAACAGGTTTGACGGATCGTTTCAGCGGCATTCTCGGCTTCCCCCGCCATGCAAACGGTGTGAAACCCATTACCATTAACATGGATTCCTGCGTTTATGCCGGCACCATTACGATAAACAGCGGCAAAGCGCTGTCCTGCGGTGGTCTCTTCGGCGGCACGGGAAAACCCGTTGCAGGCAGAGTTGTGGCACTGAACATTACCAACTCGCTGGTTTCCGGAAGCATAAACATTCCGAACGTCAAAAATCCGGATGACTGCGGCCTTATCGTTGGCTATCCGAAGGGCACCGAGGGTAGTTACGAAAAAGTTACCGTGTCCATCGAAAACTGCATTGCCACCGGCACGCTGAACTGCATCGGCGAAGGCTGGGCGGAAATGGTCAACAAAGACGACTTCGGCGTTGCTTACGGCCAAGTAACCGGCAACGGCAACGTTACCGGCACGGTTACGAACCTCTACTACGTGGAAAACACCTACTACGATGATGTGAAAGTTCCCGTAGTCGGTGCTGCGGGCGCCGAATACTCCACCGTTACAAATGCCAACGCGCTTACCATTGAGGCAGTCAAAGCACTGACCGCGGAAACGGTTACCATGACCGACGCAACCAAGTGGAATTTCGGAACCGACGCTGAGATTCCGACACCCGCTTCCATTGTTGAAACTTTTGGCAGATAATACCAATTGATTGAAACAAATAAAAACGCCCCCGGCGGATCCCATCCGCCGGGGGTTCGTTTTTTAGAGAAGCAAAGAAGGTTCGCGCAAAGCGCGAAAAGGAAGGTCGCAGGGTTTCACCCTGCACCAGACCAACTTTTTGAAAAAAGTTGGATCAAAAACTTTTTTTCAAATGATTGAAGCATTGGCAGGAAACGGGGGTTTATAAAGATATCTTATGATCCAACGGCAAAGCCGCCGTCTACACCAACGCACTGCCCGGTGATAAAACCCGCTTCGGGCGAGGCAAGGAAGACCACCGCCGCGGCAACCTCTTCGGGACTCCCCAGCCGGCAAAGCGGCGTTGCGTCCGCAAGTTCGGCTTTGGTTTTTTCATCCAGCGCCGCGTTCATCTCGGTTGCGATCACGCCCGGCTCCACACAGTTGACGGTAATGCCCGAAGGCCCCAGCTCTTTGGCAAGCGCCATGGTCATGCCGCGCAACCCCGCTTTCGCCGCGCTGTAATGCACCTCGCAGGAAGCGCCGACTTTGCCCCACATGGAGCCGATGTTGATCACCCTTCCCGTGTGGCGCGCGATCATCCCTTTCACCGCCGCGCGGGTGACGTAAAAAGCGCCGTTCAGGTTGGCGGCAAGCATATTGTTCCAGTCGTCGTCAGAAAGTTCTGTAAACAGTTTGATTTGCGAAATACCCGCGTTGTTGCAAAGCACGTCGATCCCGCCCAAAAAAACTTCGGCTTGGCTGACCGCGCGGGCCGCTTCGGTCGGGTCACGCAAATCGGCGCAAATCGCTTTTGCTCCCGTTTCCAAGGCAACGGCCTTTGCCGCCTCGTGCGCCGTATGGTAAACGAACGCCACACGGCACCCCTTTTTTGCGAATGCGCAAACGCAGGCCGCCCCGATTCCGCGGCTGCCGCCGGTAATCAACACTCTCGTTTCCTTCATACTTTTTCCCTTTTCTTTCATTCCTGTTTTTGCAATGTTTCGCCGTTCCAAAGCAGAACAACGTCGCCTTCCAAATCGGTGCGGTAAACGGTGGCGCCGATCCCCCGCAGGCGCTCCAAAACTCTGCCGTCCGGGTGCCCGTATCGGTTTCCGGCTCCGCAGGAGATCACGGCAACGCTTGGAGAAACCGCCTGTAAAAATTCCGAACTGCTTGAAGTTGCCGCGCCGTGGTGCCCCACCTGCAAAACCGTTGCCGAAAGGCGGGCACTGGTCGTTTGAAGGAGCAACTTTTCAACCGATTCGTCGGCATCGCCGGTAAAAAGGA
>JBGUNW010000278.1:0-4363 GCA_045117555.1 Eubacteriales bacterium | reverse complement strand
AAAAAAACCCCCGCTCCCGGACGATATTCATCCCGAAAAATGTTCGGGCGAGGAAGAACAAGTTTGTATTTTATTTTGTGATATCACCATCGGTGCAGTGAACAACATAGGAATCCATGTTTCCGTCCCATTCTGCGCCTAGCGCAACCGCTCCCCACTCGGCCTGCGTGCCCGCATAGAACACGTTTTTCAGGGACGCGCAGTTGGAAAACACGTTGCTCCCAATGCTCGTTACGCTTTTGGGAATGGAAATATCCGTAAGCCGGACACAGTTGGAAAACGCCTGATCGGCAACCGTTGTAACGCCTTCCGGTAGGGTGACTTGCGCCAGCGCCGTGCACCAGGCGAAAGCGCCGGTGGCAATTTCGGTCACCCCGGCCGGGATTTCAACGGCGGTAAGATGGATACACTCATAGAAAGTACCAAGCTCTATTTTTGTAACGCCGCTCGGAATGGAAATACCGGTAATGCCCGCTCCCGAAAACGCCTGATTGCCAATGCAGGTAACGCCTTGCGGAAGAATCAACGTTCTCAATTCACTGCACCCCTTAAAAGCGGAGGGGTAAATCACTTTGGTGGTTTCCTGAATGACGCACTGCTTGATCGTGGTGGCGGCCGCTTTGAACAATACCAAATAGGGCTTTTCAGCGTTGCCGAGGTAGGCGGCGTTGCCGTAGCCGTTATACTGCAACGCGGTGCATCCGTCAAATACTTCCATGCCCAAAGAGGTAATGCTGTTGGGGATTTGAACGGTTTTTAACGAAGTACAGCCCGCAAAGGCACGGGTACTAATGTTTACAACGCCTTCCGGCAAAACGACGCCGGTAATTGTTTTGCAATCCTTAAACGCCTCTCTGCCAACGCCGGTAACGGTATCACCTGCGGGAGATTTTGCGGGAACGATAACGTGGGTATCGGCGCATACGCCGAGTCCGCTCAAATAGCAGGTGCCGGCGCCGGTGGAAATATATTGCAATCCCTCGCTCGGCTTTTGTTGTTCCTGTTCGGAATTATTCTTCTTTCCGCAAGCCGCCAAGGGCAAAGCAAGAATTAAAAGCAGGGCAAAAATCAAGGTCAAGTAGCGTTTCATTTGTGTTTCTCCTTTTTTATCTTCCTTTTTTTAAAAGCACTTCCCAGTTCTGCTTTGACGGCAGGCTTCGGTTCGCCCGCAACGGTAGCAAAGCTCGTTTTGGCACCAACCCTTATTTTGCAGTTCCACAATGTTCTCCACAGTTGTTTTTGCAATGTTATCCAGCGCTTCCTCGGTCAGAAACGCCTGATGCGAGGTGACCAATACGTTTGGCATGGAGATCAGTCTTGCCAACGTATCGTCCTCCAAAATGTGACCCGAAAAATCCTCGAAGAAAACGTCGCTTTCTTCTTCGTAAACGTCCAGGCACGCGGCGCCGACCTTGCGATCCTTAATGGCTTCCAAAAGCGCCTCGGCATCGATCAAAGCTCCGCGCGAGGTGTTGACCAACACAACGCCGGTTTTCATTTTTGCGATCGTTTCGGCACGCACGGTATGATAGGTTTCCTCAGTCAGAGGGCAGTGCAGCGAAATGATATCGCTTTGGGCAAACAGCTCTTCCATGGAAACGTAATCAATTCCGCTTTCTTTTGCGGGAAACTTATCATAGGCAACGACCTTCATACCAAACCCGCGGCAAATATCAATAAATACCCGCCCGATGCGCCCGGTGCCGATCACCCCAACCGTTTTGCCGTGCAGATCAAAGCCGGTCAGACCCGCCAGACTGAAATTAAAATCCTTTGTGCGAATATACGCTTTATGCGTGCGACGCACGATCGTTAAAAGCATTGCCATGGCGTGCTCGGCAACGGCATACGGGGAATACGCCGGCACATGAACAACGTGGATTTTGCCGAACGCCGCGCGAACGTCCACGTTGTTGTATCCGGCACAGCGAAGCGCAAGTACGCGGACGCCGCCCCGGTACAGCGTGTCGATCACCTCGGCATTGACGGAATCGTTGACGAAAGCGCATACGCCGTCAAATCCGTTGGCAAGGCCCGCGGTATCCGGGGTGAGCCGCGTTTCAAAAAAACGGAACTCCACGCCGGCTTCCCTGCCGTATTTTTCAAAAGATGGTCTGTCGTACGGTTTGGTATCGAAAAAAGCGTATTTTAACATGGATTCTCCTTTTTCATTTTAATCCAGCACGGGAAGCGTCCAAAGCAGTTCTTTGCCGCAGGCCGCGAGCGCGGCGGCGGCTTCCCGATCGGTCATGGGGCGGCTGACAAACGCAAACCCGCCGTTTTCCGCGAGATAACTCTCATACCCGAAATACGATTTGGTCTTTTCGGCGCATTTGGCGCATCCGGCAAGCCGGAAAACGCGGCGGCAGACGCGATCGGCGGGGTCGGCGTAGTCATCGCTGCCGGCTTTTTCCCATTTCAACAGGCGGATTCCGCCGTCGCAAATATTGAGAATATCGGCAACAACGGCGCTTGCCGTTGGCAGCTTTCCGGCGCCGGGCCCGTAGAAAAAGGTTTTGCCCACCATATTGGCATTGACGAGGATCCCGTTGAAAACGCCCTCCACGTGGCTGATCGGGTTGGCCTCAACAACGGCGTGGGGCGCCACAAGCGCCAGAATTTTGCCGTTCTGCTTTTCGGTATGGCCGATGAGTTTGACCGAAAATCCAAGCGCGGTACAAACGGCGGTTTGCTCGGTCGTAACACCCGAAATGCCCTGCACCGGAATTTGTTCCGGCGAGAGCAATTTACCAAACGCAAGCGCCGCGAGAATCACGATCTTCCGCGCGGCGTCGATCCCCTCAACGTCGGCGGTGGGATTTGCCTCGGCACAGCCGAGGGACTGCGCCTCTTTGAGCGCGTCGATAAACGCGGCGTTTTCGCGTTTCATTTTAGTTAAAATATAGTTGGTGGTGCCGTTCAGGATCCCGCTGACGGAAAGGATCTCGTTGGAGGCAAGATCATCGCGCAAAGGGCGCAGAATGGGAATGCCGCCGCCAACGCTGGCCTCAAACAGGTAAACAACGCCGTGCGCCGCGGCGATCTCCAAAAGCTCAGCGCCGAAATTGGCAACCACCTCTTTGTTGGAGGTAACAACACTTTTGCCCGCTTCCAAGGCCGCCTTGGTAAACTCGTACGCTGGGTGGGAACCGCCCATCATTTCGGCAACAACGCGCACTTCCGCGTCGGCAAGAATGGGCGCGATGTTGTGCACCACGCGGTTTCCGAGCGGATGATCGGGAAACTCCCGCAAATCCAGAATATATCGAATATTGATCTCCTCGCCGATCCGGCGCGCGATCAATTTTTGATTCTCCATTAAAACTTCGGCGGCGCCGTTACCTACAACGCCGAATCCCAACAATGCGATTTCCAAAACGGTTTTTCCCCCATATCGGCCGATTTGATTCGTAAAAAAAACACACTATTGTAATGATACCACAAAAATACGGAAAATGCAAATAATCTCTTGAAAAAAAAAAGAAAATATGCTAAAATATGCTTACGATTCTGAAATAAGGAGATCGAACGATTTGAAAACGCCGATTTGCAAGCCCGACGACGTCAAAATTTTTGTGCTTCACCTGCTTCATCAGGTCAACCGCCCGCTTTCCTATGTGGAGATCAACGAGATTGTTGAAGTGACCGAACACGTGAAATATATCGACTTTGCGGACGCCTTTTATATGATGATAGAAGAAGGACTGATCGACCCCGTTGGCAAAGGGCTGGACGGCGACGAGCTGTTTTTTGTTACCAAAAAGGGGTTACTGGTTGGCGACGGCCTGAAAAGCGAGTTCCGCGAAGCCATGCTCCGCGAAAGCACCACCGCCGCACACCGTTATTTGAAATTCAGCAAGGAAAAAGGATTGACCTGCGATTGCGAGATCCGGCGGCTGGAAGTAGACAAATCCTATACCGTGGAATTTCGCATTTTTAACCGGGATAAAGAAGTGGTGCACGCCACGATCAATACCGAATCCGAAGAGCAGGCGCGGCAAATGACCAAAAATATTTACGCGAACCCGGACGTGATTTTGATTGGGATGACCGCCTTGATGAGCGGCGACGTCAACTATATTTGGGGAACGCAGGATCCGAAGAAAAAGGTTGCTTCCCCCCTGCCGCCGGAAAATTTATAGAAAAAAGGACAAAAATCTTCAAAAAAAGTTCACAAAATTTTTCCGTCTGAAATAGATATATTGCACAACTTGTTTTTTCCTGATTGGGCAGTTTGTCGATTTGGGCGGATTCTTTTTGTGCAATAGCAATAGAATTGCTATTTTTTTGTTAAAAACACATAAAAAAAGAGCTTGACAAATGTTTTTTTTATGGTAAAATGTATATAGATCCTTGTGTTTGT
>JBGUNW010000277.1:0-14119 GCA_045117555.1 Eubacteriales bacterium | reverse complement strand
AGGCAATTAAACCATGGGATTGACGTTAGCACAAAAAATCATCAAAAGCCATCTTGTCGGCGGAAACATGAAAGCCGGGGAGGAAATTGCCCTGCGCATTGACCAAACGCTTACGCAGGACGCAACGGGTACCATGGCGTATCTGGAATTTGAGGCCATGGGCATTGACCGCGTACGCACCGAAAAGAGCGTTGCTTATATCGACCATAATACGCTGCAATCCGGTTTTGAAAATGCCGACGACCATCGGTATATCCAAACGGTTGCAAAAAAACACGGCATCTATTTTTCGCGCCCCGGCAACGGCATTTGCCACCAGGTGCATTTGGAGCGCTTTGGCGTTCCGGGAAAGACGCTGATCGGGTCGGATAGCCATACGCCCACCGGCGGCGGTATCGGAATGCTGGCGTTCGGTGCCGGCGGGTTGGACGTTGCGGTCGCTATGGGCGGCGGCGCCTACTATATCACCATGCCGCGTATGATCCGCGTCAATCTGACGGGCAAACTCAACCCGTTTGTAACGGCAAAGGACGTCAGTTTGGAAATTCTGCGCATTCTTTCGGTTAAAGGCGGGGTCGGTTCCATTATCGAGTGGGGTGGAGAGGGGGTCAAAACCCTTTCGGTTCCCGAACGCGCCACCATTACCAACATGGGCACCGAGCTGGGTGCTACCACCTCCATCTTTCCTTCCGATGAAATTACGAAAGCCTTTTTAACGGCGCAGGGAAGAGCGGGCGACTACCGGCCGCTTGCCGCCGATCCCGACGCCGTTTACGACCGCGTGATCGATATTGACCTTTCCGCACTCAAACCGCTCATTGCCTGCCCGCATATGCCGGACAACGTGGTCACGGTGGAAAGTTTGAAGGGAACAAAGGTCGATCAGGTCTGCATCGGTTCCTGCACTAACTCCTCTTTGCTGGATTTGTTGAAGGTTGCCGCGCTTCTCAAAGGGAAAACGGTGGATCCGCGCGTCAGCGTTTCGGTTTCTCCAGGCTCGCGGCAGGTGCTTTCCATGCTTGCCGATTGCGGCGCGCTTTCGGATATTCTTGCCAGCGGCGCGCGCCTTTTGGAATGCGCTTGCGGCCCCTGCATCGGCATGGGATTTTCTCCCAATTCCGGCGGCGTCAGTCTGCGTACGTTCAATCGCAATTTTGAAGGGCGAAGCGGCACGCGTGACGCGAAAGTGTACCTCGTTTCTCCCGAAACGGCGGTTGCCGCCGCGCTGACCGGCGAAATCACCGATCCCCGCTTGTTGGGTGAAGCTCCCGCCGTTGTCATGCCGGAAAAATTCCGCGTTGACGACAGTGCGGTTCTGCCGCCCGCAACGCCGGAGGAAGCCGCTTCGGTCGAAGTTTTGCGCGGCCCGAATATCAAGGAGTTCCCAAAGACCAAGCCGCTCGAAAACACGGTTACCGCCGAGCTGACCTTGAAAGTGGGCGATAACATCACCACCGACCATATTATGCCGGCCGGCTCCAAAATTTTGCCGTATCGTTCCAACATTCCGTATCTTTCCAAGTTCTGTTTTGCCGTTTGCGACGAGAGCTTTGCCGAGCGTTCCAAGGCGGCGGGCAACGGGTTTGTGGTTGGCGGCGAGAACTACGGTCAAGGGTCGTCGCGCGAGCACGCGGCGCTGGTGCCGCTTTATCTCGGCGTGCGTGCCGTGATTGCCAAGAGCTTTGCGCGCATTCACGCGGCAAACCTGATCAACGCGGGGATCCTGCCGCTCACCTTTGCCGATCCCGCCGATTATGAAAAGCTGAATCAGGGCGATCGCCTGACTCTGACCGATCTGAAAGACGGCATGAAGGCGGGCAAAATTCTTTTGAAGAACGAAACCACCGGCCAAAGCATTCCGCTTGCTTGCTCATTTACCGATCGTCAGCGCGAAATCCTGCTTGCCGGCGGGCTGTTGGCATATACCAAAGCGTCAAATTGAAAAAAGGAGAACCCCATGAACGCTTTTGAAACACAAATTGAACAGGCAACAGCCGCTTTTCGCGCCCTGTTGGAACAACAGCTTGCGCGCCAGAACGAAATGGAAAAAGGCGCGGCCGCAAAGGATTTTTCCAAACTATCTCCCATTCGCGTGGGAATTTGCCCCGGCGACGGCATCGGCCCGATTTTGACGCGCGAGGCAAAACGCCTTTTGGAACAGCTTTTAAAACAGGAAATTCAAAGCGGGAAGATCCTGCTTTGTGATATCGAGGGTCTGACCATTGAAAACCGTCTTGCAAAAGGCGAGGCGGTGCCGAAGGATACGCTTGCGGCAATTAAAAACTGCGACATTCTGCTCAAAGGACCCACCACAACGCCCAAAGGCGGCAGCATGGAAAGCGCCAACGTTGCGCTCCGGCGCGAGCTGGACCTTTACGCCAACGTTCGCCCGGTCACCGTTCCGGAAGAGGGGATCGACTGGATCTTTTTCCGTGAGAACACCGAGGGCGAATACGTGCTGGGAAGCAAGGGCGTTGAAATTCCCGGCAAACTCGCCATGGATTTTAAGGTCACCACCAACGCGGGCACTCGCCGCATTGCTCGCGCGGCTTTTGAATACGCAAAAAACAACGGCAAAACCAGCGTTTCCATCGTTACCAAAGCGAACATTATGAAAAAGACCGACGGCAATTTTTCGGCGATTTGCCATGAGATTGCCGCGGAATATCCGGGGATCGAGGCCGAGGACTGGTATATCGACATTATGACGGCAAACCTTGTCAATCCGGCGATCCGAAGCAAGTTCCAGGTCTTTCTGCTTCCCAATCTCTACGGCGACATCATCACCGACGAAGCCGCGCAGATCCAGGGCGGCGTCGGAACGGCGGGCAGCGCCAATATCGGCGATCAATACGCCATGTTCGAGGCCATTCACGGAAGCGCGCCCCGCATGGTTGAAGAGGGAATTGCCGAATACGCCAATCCGTCCAGTTTGTTCAAAGCCGTGGAAATGATGCTCCGGCACATCGGCCTGGTCGCCAAGGCCGACCTGCTTGCAAAAGCCATGGAGATTTGCACCGAAACGGAAAAGAAGGTGGTTGTAACCGGAAATCGGGATGGCGCAACCGCGCGGGAATTTGCCGATTATCTCTTGCAAACCCTTTCGGATATTTCCTGAAAAATTGCAAAAACGCGGATTTATCTGTTTACAAATCCGCGTTTTTGTGATAGAATAGAGGAAAGAATTTGAAAAAAGGGGGAAGCTTTTATGCAAACGAGTGCCGTTAACGAATATCGCTATTGGAAAGTCTTGCGCGCAATCGGCTTCACCATGCTCATTTTCCTGGCCTTTATCAATATCGTCGGTCTGCTTTGTGCCGGATTGCAAATTCTTTTCAGAGCAGCCGGGACCGACCCGGTAACCGCCGAGGTGGGCTATCAGCTTTTCTATGCCGCCGGTTATCTTTCGGCGTTTATGCTGCCTGTCATTTTCTTGAAAAAAATGATCCGGAAAGCCGGAATCATCTATATTCCCATGAAAGCCGCGCTCAAAATTACTCCGTGGCTGCCGCTGATCCTGTTTGCCGGTATTTCGGTCATTCTGGCAACGGCGTATCTGAACGCTTCCATGGTCAGTATATTTTCCTTTTTTGATTTCAGCAAACTGTTCCCGGAAAGCACATCCGGCAGTAGCCCGTGGTACAGCGTTATTTTAACTTTTTTGGTCATTTGTCTGGTGCCCGCGGTTTGTGAGGAATTTTTATTCCGCGGCGCGATTTTAACAAATTTGCTTCCGTTCGGGCGATCCAACGCCATTCTCATCAGCGCGCTTTTGTTCGGGCTGATGCACCAGAATTTTGCGCAATTCTTCTATGCTTTTTGCGCTGGGATCGTGCTGGGGCTGGTTTACGAGCGCACGGGAAGCATTTGGAGTTGTATGATTTTGCACATGACCAACAATTTCTTTTCCACGTTTGAATCGGAATTTGCAAACGTGTTCGGCAGTCGTTTTTCGCCGGTTGCGTTGGTCGTTTTAGAGGTTGCGGTCTTTGCGATCGGGCTGATTTCGGCAGTTGTTCTGATCGCCCGCTTCGCCCCGCGCAAGCAAACTTTCCGGGAAGGAATTTTCGGCAAATCCATCCCGGCGGACGACGCATATTCCGAATGTCCCGTGCCGGCAAAACATCGGATCAAACGCTTTTTCAACACGCCCATGATCATCTTTTTGGTTTTGGCAGTGGTTGAAGCCGTTTTCGTCCTCGTTTTGCTCCCGCTCCTTTCATGAGCCGCGACGAAGAAATGATCCGCCGGGCGCTCGCTATTGCCGAAGACGCGGGCGCGGCGGGAGAAGTCCCCATTGCCGCCGTTTTGACCGACGGTGAAGGGAATATCCTTGCAAGCGCGGCAAACCGTACCGAAACCGACCGCAGCGCCGTAGCGCACGCCGAGCTGTTGGCTATTGCCGAGGCCTGTAAACTGCGCAAAAGCCGCAGATTGCTGGATTGCACCATTTACACAACGCTGGAACCATGCCCTATGTGTGCCGGTGCCATTGCATCGGCGCGCATTGCCCGCGTGGTGTTCGGCGCAAAAGATCCCCGCGCAGGCGCTTATGGCAGTCTGATCGATCTTTCGGCGCTTCCTTTGGAATCCCGGCCGCAGGTTACCGGCGGCGTTCTTGCCGAGGAATGCTTGGAGCCGATTCGCCGCTTTTTTCAAACCAAACGCAAACAATCCAAATGAAAAATAAAGGGGACTTTTTATGCAAAATACCGTAATTCCCAAGGGATACCGTTCTTTTTTGACCCTTCGCCAAACCGAATACGCCATTAAAAAGGTCAAGGACTTTTTCGAGCGCGATCTTGCAACTCAACTGAACCTGACGCGTGTATCGGCGCCTCTTTTCGTTGCGCCCGAAAGCGGACTGAACGACGACCTTAACGGCGTGGAACGCCCGGTAGAATTTGATCTTTTGTCCGGCAAGCAGTTGGAAATTGTCCATTCGCTTGCCAAATGGAAGCGTTACGCGCTCAAACAATACGATTTTGAGGTGGGCGAAGGCCTTTACACCGATATGAACGCCATTCGGCGGGATGAAGTGACCGATAACATTCATTCCATGTTTGTGGATCAATGGGACTGGGAAAAAATTATTCGCCGCGAGGAGCGAACGCAGAAAACGTTGCACGACACCGTGAAATGTATTTACGCTGCCCTGCGCCATACCGAAAACTACATTGTAAACGAATATTCCTTTATCAATAAGCTTCTGCCTGAAAAGATCACCTTCGTAACAACGCAGGAGTTGGAGGATTGCTACCCGGAAAAAACGCCGAAAGAGCGCGAATATCTCGCGGCAAAGGAACACGGCGCAATCTTTCTGGAACAAATCGGCGGCGCAATGAAAAGCGGAAAAATTCACGACGGCCGCGCGCCCGACTACGACGACTGGACGCTCAACGGTGATATTATCGTTTATTATCCTGTTTTGGATATCGCGCTGGAACTCTCCTCCATGGGCGTTCGCGTGGACGAGGACGCGCTCAAACGTCAACTGGCCGTGCGCGGGTGCGAGGAACGCGCCAAAATGCCGTTCCACCGTGCGCTCCTGAACGGGGAACTGCCTTACACCATCGGCGGCGGAATCGGGCAATCGCGTATGTGTATGTTTTTCTTGCGCAAAGCGCATATCGGCGAGGTCCAATCCTCTTTCTGGAAGCCGGAAGAAATTGAAATTTGCAACGCGGCGGGCGTACACCTGCTTTAATAATAATTTCCTCAAAAAGGGAAGAATCCTGCCGGATTCTTCCTTCTTCTTTTATTAAAACGATTGACAAGAAATGCGGAATATGATATAATAATCGTAATATGGAAAGTCTTTCTTGCTTTGCCAATCGGGAAGGAGTGCCAAGATGAAAATATTGATTGCCGGCAGCGGAAAATTAGGAGAAACGCTTGCGCGCCAACTCTCTATGGAAAAACACGAAATTACCTTGGTGGACGTGGACCCCTCTATTTTGGAGTTGAGCGTGAACCGATACGACGTTATGGCCGTTCAGGGAAACTGTGCGGCTATGGACGTTTTGCAGCAGGCCGGCGTAGAAAACGCCAATTTACTCATTGCCGTTACCGGGTCGGATGAAGCAAACCTTCTTTGCTGTACCACCGCGCACTGGATCAATCCCAAATTACATACCATTGCACGCATCCGCAATCCCGAATATAACGAGCAGGCATACCTGATGCGCGACGCGTTTGCAATCTCTATGACCGTCAACCCCGACCAGCAAGCGGCAACCGAAATTGAACGGCTGTTGAAATATCCCGGTTTTCTCAAACGCGATACCTTTGCAAAAGGAAGAATGGAAATTGTGGAACTTCGCTTGGAGGAGGGAAGCCGACTTTGCAATATTCCTTTGAGCAACCTGAACGGGATTATCAAATGTAAGGTCTTGGTGTGTGCCGTTTTACGGGACGGCAACGCCATAACGCCTTCCGGCAACTTCGTTTTGCAAGAGGGCGACCGCCTGTTCGTAACGGCGCCTACCGATACGCTCTCCGTTCTTTTGAAAAATTTGGGCGCCATTACTCACCGCGTTTCACGTGTGATGATCGTGGGCGGCGGAAAAATCGGTTATTATCTTGCCGATGCGCTGCAAAAAAGCCATATCGACGTTCAGCTCATTGAAAGAGATGAAGAAAAATGCGTATCGCTTGCCAACCTCCTGCCGGGCATCAACGTCATTCACGGCGACGCGAGCGAGCAGGCGATTTTGGAGAGCGAAGGTCTTGCTTCCAGCTCCGCGCTTGTTGCGCTGACCGGCCTTGACGAACTGAATATGGTCATTGCCCTTTACGGAAAGCGCGCAAACGTTCCGCAGGTCATTACCAAAGTGAGCAGAATTGAGGATACCTCGGTCATTGACAATCTTTCGCTCGGCAGCGTGATCAACCCGGGCAATTTGTGCTGCAACACCATTGTTCGGTATGTGCGCGCCATGCAAAACCAGGTGGGAGCGGCAATCACCGTTCACTCTATCGCCGACGGAAAGGCCGAGGCCTCCGAGTTTTTGATCGACGAAAACACACCCCATTGCGGCGAGCCGCTCAAAACGCTTAAATTGCGGGATAACGTCCTGATCGTCGGTATCAACCGCGGCAACAAAACCGAAATTCCAAACGGCGATTCGGTCTTTCACGCGGGCGATTCGGTCGTTGTTGTTTCGGGCGGAAACGCGGTGATCGGTCATTTCAGCGATATTTTCGCGTAAACGGGAGAATCGCTTATGAATTACCGAATGATAGGGCGGATCAACGCTTTCATTCTGTTGATCGAAGGCGTATTTATGATCCCCGCTTTGATCTTTTCGCTGGTGGATCATGATTTCGCTGTCACCAAAGGGTTTCTCATTACTATGGGGGCCATTGCGGTTTTTGCGGGAATCCTTCTTTTGATCTCGCGCAAGGCAAAACGCGGGTTCTACGCGCGCGAAGGATTGGTTTGCGTAGGGCTTGGCTGGGTCCTCATCAGCTTTTTCGGCTCGTGCCCCTATTGGATCTCCGGCGAGATCCCGAACTTTGCAAACGCGTTGTTTGAGGCGGTTTCCGGCCTGACGACCACCGGCGCCTCGGTTGTGCCCTCGGTGGAAGGGCTGGCGCGCGCAACCAATTATTGGCGTTGCTTTACCCATTGGTTGGGTGGCATGGGCGTGCTGGTATTCCTTTTGGCCGTTGCGCCTATCGGCGAACAGAGCGAGGGCTTTACCATGCACCTTTTGCGCGCGGAAAGCCCGGGGCCGAGCGTTGGCAAACTGGTGCCGCGTATGCGCCGCACCGCCGCAATTCTGTACGTCATTTACATTCTGTTAACGCTTTTGGATTTTTTGTTTTTGGTGTGCGATATGTCGCCGTTTGACGCGCTTTGCACATCTTTTGCAACCGCGGGCACCGGCGGCTTCGGCATTCGGAACGATAGCATTGCAAGTTACAGCCCGTATATCCAAAACGTTTGCACCGTGTTCATGCTGTTGTTCGGCGTGAATTTCAGTTGCTATTATCTCGTTCTGCTCCGGCAGGTCAAAAACGTTCTCAAAGACGAAGAATTTCGCTTGTACTGGGGCGTTGTCATTGGCGCAACCGCGTTGATCACCTTCAATCTGCTCCGCGCCGCAAC
This sequence comes from Eubacteriales bacterium, assembly GCA_045117555.1. Classification (GTDB taxonomy): domain Bacteria; phylum Bacillota; class Clostridia; order Oscillospirales; family CAG-272; genus UMGS1865. The sequence continues at coordinate 6,006 of JBGUNW010000277.1, read as the reverse complement.
CTATACAACGTTTGGGGAAACATTGCGGCATTCGGCGTTCCAGGTTTCCTCCATTATTACCACCACCGGCTTTTTCACCACCGACTTTGATGTTTGGCCAACTTTTTCAAAAGCCGTTTTGTTGTTTTTAATGGCCATCGGTGCTTGCGCCGGCAGTACGGGCGGCGGTTTCAAGTTTGCGCGGATTCTTCTTGTGTTCAAAGCGTTGAAACGCAATATCAGTCAACTGCTTCACCCCAACAGCGTTAAGGTGATCCACGTCAACGGTCGGCAGGTGGATGAAAAAACCATTTCCAATACCAACGCGTTTTTGGTTGCCTACGTTGTGCTTTTAATCGTCAGCTTTTTGCTGATTTGTATTGATCATGTTTCGGTTATGACCGGTTTTACCGCGGTTCTTGCTTGCATGAACAACGTCGGCCCGGGGCTGGATGCCGTTGGACCCACTTGTAACTACGCCGATTTGAGCGTTTTCTCCAAGATCGTTCTGATCATTGATATGCTGGCAGGGCGGTTGGAAATTTTCCCCATTTTGATTTTGTTCAATCGCCGGACGTGGAAAAAGTATTAAAAAAACGCCGTTCCGTTTTTGCGTAACGGAACGGTGTTTTTCTATCCGATCAATTCCGAAAGGGATTGCGCGTCGGCAAATACAAAATGCGGCTCCAACCGTTCCCGGTTGCGCCGGATAAACTGCCCGGCGGAATCGGTCCCGGGAATCAGGAATAAAATAACGTCCTTGTTTTGCGCGCCTGCGGCAAAATCCAGCAGGGCAATCAAAAGCAGTTCGTCATTTTCAAAACCGGCAACCGTATGGTATTTTGCCGTTAAGGAGAACCGCCCCAAAAAAGGCATTCTGGCGCAAAAAACATGCGAAATTATACCGTGCCGTTCGAAAAAATGTTTAGAAACCGTTTTTGCGTAATTGGAATTTCCAAGCAGAACAGGGGCAAGCTCCCCGGCACGCAATTCCGCTGTTAAAAAGTCCATTGCCGTTTTTGCTCCTTTCCCACTTTATTTTCTTTATTTTACCATAAAGAATTAAAAAAAGGAAGGAAAATCCGTAAAACAGGAGAAATTTTCATGAAAAAAGAAATCATTTTCAGAACTTTCTCAAAAATGCCGGTTTTGCAAACCGAGCGGTTGACCTTACGTAAGCTTACTCCGCGCGACGCGCAGGATATGTTTGACTATGCCCACCGAGCCGATGTAACGCGCTATCTGACTTGGAGTCCCCACCCGGACGTTCGCTACTCGCGCGAATATTTGGAATATTTGCAAGGGCGATATGCCGGCGGTATGTACTACGATTGGGGAGTTATTGATCGATCCACCGGAAAAATGATCGGCACCTGCGGCTTTACTTCCTTTAACTGCACGCACGATAAGGCCGAGATCGGCTATGTGCTCCACCCGGACTATTGGGGCAAAGGGCTTGCGGCGGAAGCTGTGAAAAAAATTCTTGATTTCGGTTTTGAAAAATTGCGTTTGCACCGCATTGAGGCAAAATTTATGAAAGAGAACGCACGTTCGCTCCGTGTTATGGAAAAGGTGGGCATGACCTTTGAGGGATATGAACGGGAAGCCATGCTCATCAAAGGGAGGTACGTTACCGTCGGCACTTGCGCGATCCTGAAAGACGGATGGGAAAAGAAATAAAAGAAATTATAAAAGTCCCGCGGCATTGCCGCGGGACTTTTTTTAACGATTCAGTTTTATTCTTTATTTTTGTTGCCAATGTTGAGCACAAGGTTGGTGATGATACCAAGGATCAGCGCGCAGGCAACCGCGGTGAGGGTGACCTTACCAAAGGTGAGCGCCAGGCCGCCGATACCGGCAATCAGGATTACCGAAACGGTAAACAGGTTGCGGTTGTCGCCAAGGTCAACCTTTTGGATCATCTTCAAACCGGATACTGCGATAAAGCCGTAGAGCGAGATGCACACGCCGCCCATTACGCAAGCCGGAATGGTTGCCAGGAAGGTTACGAACGGAGCGATGAAAGCGGAGATGATTGCCATAAAGGCGGTTACGGTAATGGTGCAAACCGCGGCGTTGCCGGAGATTGCAACGCAACCGATGGACTCGCCGTAGGTGGTGTTCGGGCAGCCGCCGAAGAACGCGCCTGCCATCGAGCCAACGCCGTCACCGAGCAGGGTGTTGGAAAGTCCGGGATCTTCCAAAAGATCCTTTTCGATGATGGAGGAGATGTTCTTGTGGTCGGCAAGGTGTTCTGCGAATACCACGAAAGCAACCGGAACATAGGCAACTGCAATCGTTCCAACATATGCCGGAGTCAGGTCGCCGAATCCTTTGAAGGCTTTCAGGAAGGTGAAGTCGGGGATCCATTTCATATTTTCAAAGAGGCCGAAATTGATCAGCTTCAGGGTTTCGTTCTCCGTTGCGATACCGATGACGGTAAAGATGGTTGCAACGATGTAACCTGCAAGAATACCGAGAATGAAGGGGATCATCTTCATCATTTTCTTGCCGAAGACCGAGCAAACCATAACGGTGCAAAGTGTAACCAGCGCGCAAATCAGGCAAAGGCCCGCTTTGGGGTTCATAATCCAGTTGCCATTAGTATCCGTAAGGGTATTATAAATCGGATTACCGGCTATATCTTGACCAATTACCAAGGAGCCGCCAACAGCGTCTTTGATGGCGTTACCGGCAAGCGAAAGACCGATGATGGCAACCGTAGGACCGACGACGACGGCAGGCATCAGCTTTTTGATCCAGTTGACGCCGGCAAATTTGGTGATCAATGCAATCACAACGTAAACAAGTCCTGCAAAAATTGCGCCAAAGAGCAAGCCGAGGTAACCAAGCTCCATCGAAACGCCGCCTGCGAACGCGGCAAACATGGAGCCGAGGAAGGCGAACGAGGAGCCGAGGAATACCGGGCTCTTAAAACGGGTGAACAGTTGGTAAACCAGCGTACCGATACCGGCGCCGAAGAGCGCGGCGGATTGGGACATTTCCGAACCTGTAACCTGATTCACAATTGCAGGTACGGCGATGGTTGCGGCAAGGATGGCAAGCAACTGTTGGAAAGCAAACAGAATGACCTTGCCGTATCCAATGTCGCGCGGTTTTGCGTTGACATTGTAAGCGAGTTTCATATTCTTCCTCCCGGAATTATGTATTTATCAAAACGGCTCGTTTGCAACCGTTAAGACCATAAAAAAGAGAAAACACCGCCGTGGATTCTTTCATATCAAAGAAAAATCCCCGACAGTGCGCTTTGTGGACGCCGCTAAATTCCAATTTCCCCGCGGCATGATATTCAATTCATACTCCACCAACGCATCTGCCGTTTGTGTTTTCGGTTTTCGGAATTATCTTCCTTAACCGTTTTTTAGTATATCTCTTTTTTGCGGAAAAGTCAAGCCCTAATTTTTTATTTTTTAAAATTTTGTCGAAATGACGAAAAAGGGCTCTTTTTTTTAGAAAGTTGTTCTAAACAATCGTCATTTTCAATATACTTTACCAAAAACTGACCAAGGAAAAACGGGGGAGGTATTGAAATGCCTGATTATTCGATCTACCGCGACATAGCCGAACGCACCGGCGGCGATATTTACGTTGGAGTTGTTGGTCCCGTGCGAAGCGGAAAATCTACATTTATTAAAAAGTTTATGGAATCTATCGTTCTTCCCAACATTGCCGAGGGCGCCTCGCGCGATCGCGCAAGGGATGAACTTCCGCAGTCGGCGGCGGGAAAAACGGTGATGACGACTGAACCGAAGTTTATTCCCGAGGAGGCCGTTGCCGTTACGCTGGGGGATAACGCCAGAATGCGCGTTCGTATGATCGACTGCGTGGGGTATCTGATCCCCGACGCCATGGGCATTATTGAGGAGGGCACACCCCGCATGGTGCGAACTCCTTGGCAGGAGGAGCCAATGCCTTTTGCCGAGGCGGCCGAAACCGGCACCCGCAAGGTGATCACCGACCACTCCACCATTGGTATGCTCGTTACCACCGACGGGAGCATCGGCGAATTCGGGCGCGACGCCTACGTGGAGGCCGAGGAGCGCATTGTTAGCGAGTTGAAAGCATTAAAAAAGCCGTTCGCCGTTATCCTCAATTCCAAAAATCCGTCGGGTGAGGAAGCAACAGCGCTTGCCTATGCGCTGGAAGAGAAGTACGGCGTTCCGGTGGCGCTTGTGAATTGCATGGAGATCGACGCCGACGACATTCGCGAGATTCTCGGTATGATTTTGGAGGAATTTCCGGTTACCGAAGTTTCGGTCAGTTTGCCGGAATGGGTAAGCGCGTTGGAACAAACGCATCCGATCCGTGCTTCCGTTCTGTCTTCGGTGCGCAAGTGCGCCGACCGCGTTGGAAAAATGGGCGATATTCGCCCGGCGTTTTCCGGAATGGCGGAAAACGATTTTATTGATCGGACCGATATTGAAGAACTGGACCTTGGCACCGGAAAGGCAAAAATCAAACTCAATACCGCGCCGTCCCTGTTCTATCAGGTCATCAGCGAGCTGACCGGGCTGCCGGTGGAGAACGAAAAGGCGCTCATGCAAACCATGGTGGAATTGGCGCAGGTCAAATCCAAATATGAACGGGTTGCCGAGGCACTTGCCGAGGTGGAAGAAAAGGGATACGGGATCGTCATGCCGGAAGTGGAGGAGCTGCGGCTGGAAGAACCGAAAATCGCCAAGCAGTCGGGCGGTTACGGCGTTAAACTGCGCGCCGCCGCACAATCCATTCACATGATCCGCGCCAATATCGAAACCGAGATCAACCCGATCGTAGGAACCGAACAGCAATCCGAGGACTTGATCAAATACCTTTTGCGCGAGTTTGAGAGCGACCCCAAATCCATTTGGGATTCCAATCTGTTCGGCAAATCGCTCTACGAGCTCATCAACGACGGCCTGCACGCAAAGCTGGATCATATTCCCGAAGCGTCGCGCCAAAAGCTCTCCGAAACGCTGGAGCGCATTGTTAACGAGGGCAGCAACGGGTTAATTTGCATTTTGTTATAATAAAATAAGGAAAAGATCGGCTTTTTCGCCGATCTTTTCTTTTTCGCTCTTGACGGGCTTTTCAAATCATGGTAAAATAAAGAAAAAAGCAATAAAGAGGGAAGTATGGGGCATCCGTTCAAGCATTTTTGCACGATCACACATCACCGCCACCTGGTCATTGTCTATTGCTTTCGCGCGGGCATTGGATTTCAAGGGCTTTTTCACGACCTTTCCAAGTATAGTCCAAGAGAATTTTGGGCAGGTTCCAAATTCTATCAGGGAACCAGAAGCCCCACCGAAGCGGAGCGGGAAACACTGGGCGATTCCGCCGCGTGGATGCACCATAAAGGCAGAAACCGCCACCATTTTGAATATTGGACCGATGTCAATCCAAAAACCAAGCAATACGAGCCGGTGCGTATGCCGATCCGCTTTGTAAAGGAGATGCTTTGCGATCGCATTGCGGCAAGTCGCACCTATCAGGGAAAAAAGTACACCGATGCATTTCCGCTTGCCTATTTTTTGAGCGGAACGGCCCGCAAACGGATGCACCCGGATACGGCAAATTTGTTGGAAGGGTGGCTCCGTATGCTTGCCGAAAAAGGGGAAAAGGAAACCTTGAAACGGATCAAAAAGATCCCCAATCATCTTTCCTACGGTGTCTACTCTGTGATTTGCACAACGGAAGAAACAGGGCGAACGGAAGAAAAAAGGGAGTAGCTTTTCCTCAAAAGTACCGTGTTTTATTGAAAAATACCGCAAAAAGGACTGCCATGCGGCAGCCCTTTTTTGTTTTGATATCGGTTTAAGAACGCAAGGTCAATCCCATTTTGAATTTCAGGTCATTTAAAATCTTTTTGCAAAGCTTATCAATCTCTTCAACCGTCAAAGTGCGGTCGGCGGCACGGAAAACAATGCGGAAGGAAACCGATTTTTTACCTTCGCCAACCTGCTCGCCGCGGTAAATATCAAAGAGCGAAATGCCCTCCACCAGTTTTCCGCCGGCGCGTTTCAT
>JBGUNW010000276.1:0-1849 GCA_045117555.1 Eubacteriales bacterium | reverse complement strand
TAAGGGCTTGCCCTTACCGCAGGTTGGGAATAAAACGTTGCGGCATTACTACCGGTAAGGGCAAGCCCTTACCCTACAGATTATATATTGAAACCTTGCAGATAAATCCAACCTTGCGACAAACTCAACCTACCCTACAGAAAATATCCTATCCCTTGACGGCGCTTCCGCGCTCACAAAAACGAACGCATTTCGTTGATGTGCGCCTGTTCCACATCGAGCATTTTCTTGGCGAGCAGCGTGATGTTGGGGTCGGTGCGGTCGTAATCGCGCAGGTGCTGCGCCATTTTGTTGACGCCCATGGTGTTGCCCTTAATCATCATCTCCGCAATATGCGAGCCGGACGGATCGCGCCGCAAATCCCTGTTTGCCGATATCCGCGCCATCGTTTTTGCCATCGGGCTGACATGGTGCACCTCCTCGCCCAAGCTGCGCAGCATGTTGCCGGCGGTGCTGTAAATTTTGCCGTAACGCACCATCTGTCCGCACAGCACGCTGTCCATGGCGGCGCCGCACTTTGCCGCGCGCACGTCCTTAATGCCCTGACAGCCCATCTCCGCGCTCTGCATAATGTATGTCAGCATTTCCGCGTCGTTAATCATAAAATCACCTCTGTAAAAATTATTCGTCACAAATTGCTTTTTATACATTGCAACATTTCTTTTTTTGTGCGATAATGTTTACGGTGATATTTATGATAAAAGCAGCATTATTTGATTTGACCTTGCCCTATCCCGAAAAGGGCGCGCGCCGCGTGCGCGTCTATGTGCCCGCGCATGGGGAGGATGAGCTTCTGCCGGTTATCTACATGACCGACGGACAAAACCTGTTTGACGAAGAAACCGGCACCTGGGGCTGCTGGCACACGCGCGAGGCGATAGAAGCCGAGCGCCAAAGCAGCGGCAGGGCGGCAATCATCGTCGGCATCCACAACGACAATCCGTGGCGCGACAACGAGCTGACGCCCGGCAGCATCGGCGACGTCATCTGCGCGCATCTCATGGAGGGCTACACCGCCTCCGAGGGCGAAATCTTCGACAGCTTTATGCTCGGCACCGTCAAGCCCTATGTGGAGCAGCATTTTCCCGTCATGACGGGCAGGGAGAACACCGCTGTCTGCGGCAGCTCCTCGGGCGGCCTGCAGGCGTTTTTTGCCGCGCTCAGCCACCCGGAGGTGTTCAGCGCCGCCGGTGTGTTTTCGCCGGCGTTTTTGCTGTACGGCGAGGATGATATGCGCCGCTGGATCCACAGCCGCCTGACCGCCGCGCAGCTGCCGTATTTGTACATTTACACCGGCGCAGGCGACGATTTGGAAATGCGTATCTACCAGAGCACCGAGGCGGTGTATGACATGCTGATGGCGTGCTATCCCATGCACCTGCTCAACGAAATCGTGCTGTTTGAACAGCCGCACCACGAAAAAGCATGGGCGCAGATTTTCCCGGATTTTATCCATACTTTTCTAAATAAATAAAAAGGAGCCCTTTCGGGCTCCTCCGCTGCGTGTTTTTGCGCATTAAACAATAATTTCACCGTCTACGGTGCCGTTCAAGCCTGCCGCGTTGCTCTCATCGGTGTCGATGTGCATCGCAGGCGCATACTTGGGGCTGACGCGGACAACAACGTCGCCGAAAACGGTTTCTCTGCCGGTGCCTTCGCCGACCTTGACGGAAACGATTTGCTTATCCTTAAAGCCGTTCTCCTCAGCGGTCTTGGGGTCAAAGTGAATGTGACGCTGTGCGGCGATAACGCCCTGCGCAATTTCCACCTCGCCTTTGGGACCCACCAGCTTGCAGCCGGGGGTGTCCGCCACGTTGCCGGACTCTCTGACAGGAGCCACCAAGCCGAG
>JBGUNW010000275.1:0-27523 GCA_045117555.1 Eubacteriales bacterium | reverse complement strand
AAACGCTCAAAGGCAGCGATACCGAGGCGATCAAGGCCGATACCGAGGCAGTGGAAAAATCCTTCTATAAGATTTCCGAAAAACTCTACGCACAGCAAGGCACGCAGGGTCAGCCGAACGCCGATCCGAACGGCGGAGCCGCCGGCGGGCAGGACGGCACCTACTACAACGCCAACTACGAGGATCATTCGGATAACAAATAATCAAATTTGAACTGCGTGGGCTGTTGCAAAACCTGCAACAGTCCACGCCAAGCGTTTTTCATAGAGGAATTTTATCAGGTTAATTGAGGAACAAACATGGCGGAAAAAAAAGATTATTACGAGGTGCTCGGCGTAGAAAAATCGGCCGATGCCGCAACCATTAAACGAGCATACTATAAGCTCGCCAAAAAATACCACCCCGACGCCAACCCCGGCGATAAGGTTGCCGAGGAGAAGTTCAAAGAGGTCAACGAAGCCTACGAAGTGCTTTCGGATGCCGATAAGCGCGCCAAATACGACCAATACGGCCATGCCGCGTTCGATCCCTCCATGGGCGGTGGCGAAGGCGGCGGCTTCGGCGGTTTCGGCGGGTTTGGAGATTTCGGAGACCTTGGAGATATTCTGGGCGGAATGTTCGGCGGCGCGTTCGGCGGGGGCAGAAGAAGAAACGGCCCCCAGCAAGGCGAGGATATCGGCGTGAATATCGGCATCTCGTTTGAGGAAGCCGCGTTCGGCGTGAAAAAAGACATTACTTACAGCCGTATTTGCCGCTGCCCGGATTGCCGCGGGAGCGGCGCCGCGCCCGGAACGCAGGCCGAAACCTGTTCGGTATGCCACGGTTCGGGGCAGGTCAAGCGCGTTCAGCGTATGGGCGGAATGGCGTTTCAAAGCACAGGCACCTGCGAAAACTGCCGCGGAACGGGCAAAATCATTAAAACGCCTTGCTCCAAGTGCCGCGGGAGCGGTATGGTCCGCGAGAACAAAAAACTCACCGTTTCCATTCCCGCGGGAATCGACAACGGCGAGCGTATCGCTCTGCGCGGTCAGGGGTGCGACGGGAAGAACGGCGGCCCTACGGGAGATTTGATCATTGCCGTTTCGGTCAAGCCGCACGCGGTTTTCGAGCGTCGGGGCGTGACTCTGACCTGTGACGTTCCTTTAACGGTTGCCGAGGCAACGCTGGGAGCCGAAATTGAAGTCCCTACGCTGGAAGGAAACGTGAAATACACCATTCCCGAGGGAACACAATCGGGCACCACGTTTACGCTGCGCGGCAAGGGAATTCCGTATATCAACAACACAAACAGGCGCGGCGACCTGGTCTTCCGCGTCAACGTGGAGATTCCGAAAGGGCTGAACGATAAGCAGAAAGCGGCTATGAAGGCCTTTGCCGACAGTTGCGGCGAAACCAATTATACCAAGCACAAAGCGTTTTTCAAAAAAATCTTCGGGCAGAAATGAGGAACCCAATGGACAAGGATTATCTTTGCGGCGACTACGGAACCGTTACGGATTGGACGCAGATCCGCGTTACCGTTCCGCTTGTCGAGCTGGACCGTTTAACGGCCATTATGAGCATGGTTTCCAACAACCTGCAAATTGAGGATTACAGCGATATTGACCTGAAAACCTGCTACGGCGACCTGATCGACGAGGCTATCCTCAACGCCGATAAAACGATTGCGTCGGTTTCGGTTTATCTGCCGGCGGAGCGGAGCGTTTCCGAGTGTATGGCGTTTTTGCGCGAACGGTTTGCCACCGACGGGCTGAACCCCGTGAAAACCGAGGTGGTGGGCGTAAAAGAAGAGGATTGGGCCAACGCGTGGAAAGCGTATTACAAACCCCTGCGCATCGGCAAGCGGCTGGTCATCGTTCCGGCGTGGGAAAACTACTCGCCAAAGAAGGACGACCTGATTGTTCGCATGGATCCCGGTATGGCGTTCGGCACTGGGACGCACGAAACCACACGGTTGATCATCGAGCTTTTGGAAAACTATACCAAACCGGGCTGCCGGATGTTGGACGTTGGAACCGGAAGCGGGATTTTGGCTATTTGCGCCTCCAAACTCGGCGCGGGCGAGTGCTTTGCCTACGATATTGACCCCATGGCGGTGCGCGTTGCCACCGAGAACGTCAAGGAAAGCGGACTTTCCAACATTCATTGCGCGCAGTCCGATCTGTTGCACGGCGTCAAAAAACAGCCCTACGATCTGATCTGCGCCAATCTCGTTGCCGATATCATCCTTCGCATGATCCCCGATCTTTCGCCGCTGATGGGCGAGAGGACGGTTTTGCTTGCGTCGGGCATTATCAATGAGCGCGCCGACGAGGTAAAAAAGTGCTTTGCAAAATACGGTTACCGCGTGATCGATCAGCCAACCGAAAACGGTTGGTGCGCGTTGGCGGTTCAAAAGGCGTAAAAAAAGTGCCGGGATCCCGGCACTTTTTTTATAGCGAAAACCGCGCAAACATCGCGCGGTGCGGGGGTTTATTTTAAAACTGCGCTTGTCAGGCGGTATCCTTTTCCGTATTCCGAAAGGATCAGATTGGGAATCCCAAGCAATGCGGCGCGCCGGTTGACGCGGGAGATTTGCACCGAAAGATTGGCTGCTTTTTGCTTCCCTTCCGGAAAGCACAGGAGTAAAAGGTCGTCTGCCGGAACGGTATCGGGAGCAAAGGCAAATAAACAGCGCAGAATGGCAATTTCACGCCCGGAAAGCGGGAGCGGATAACCAAAAAGCGTTGCGCTGTTCGTCCCAAGCGGCAACGAAAGCGAAAACGTTGAAAAATCGTATTGCCAGCCAACCGTTTCGCGAATAAAGGTCAGCATTTCATTCGCCAGCTCCGAAAGAGAGCCCGCGTCGCGGAGCGTTTGCGCCGGCGCGTTCGGGATTTTCGCCTGCGCCACCGCAAGAAGCATTGGCAGGTCGGGGTATTCCGCGTGCAGTTCTGCCGCCAGCCGCTCGGCAGCGGGCAAGTTTGGAACGCCGTCCAGAATCGCACCGCTGATCTTCTTTTCACGGGCGAAAAAACGGGCGGTTTCGATGGGGCAGGAATAGGTGAAGATACCCGCCGGCAGAAAATGAGAAACCGGCAGACCGCGAACGGTTTGCCGGTCGGAAACAAGCAAAATCATAACGAAAGTTCCATACCCAATACCGCGGCGCCGATGATCCCGGCGTCGTTTTTCAGCGTTGCAATGCGAATTTCGGTGTTCGGAGCGTATGCCGATCCGTAAGTCTGCTTCCTGACGTCGTCTTTCAACAGGTCCACCAGCGATTGCCCTTCATTGGAGATACCTCCGCCGATCAAAATAACCTCCGGCTGGAAGATATTGATCATATTCGCAAGCCCTACGGAAAGATACTTGACATACTCGGCCACCACCTCGGTTCCCGCGGCGTCGCCCGCACGCATTGCGTCAAACGCCGTTCTGCCGTTGATACGGCCTTTTTGGGCAACCAGATCGGTCATTTTCGTCGGTCGGCCGTTTTTTTCGCATTCTTCCAGCTTTTCCGCCGTGGTGCGGATCAACCCGGTGGCCGAGGAGTAGGCCTCCCAGCAGCCGTGTCTGCCGCAGGAGCAAAGGCGGCCGTCTACGCAAATCACCGTGTGTCCCAGCTCGCCGCCCGCCGAGTTAAATCCCTTGTAGATCTTTCCGTCGGTCACAATCCCGCCGCCAACGCCGGTTCCCAGCGTTACCATAACGGCGTTGCGGCAGCCCTTTGCGGCGCCGGCGACCACCTCGCCCCAAGCGGCGGCGTTCGCGTCGTTTTCCAAATGGATTTCGGAAACGGGAATCTGCTTGCGCAAGAGCGGGATCATGGGAAAATTGCGCATTTTCAGGTTATTGGAATAAACAACGTTTCCGCTTTCTTGATCCACAAGCCCCGGCGAGGCAATTCCTACCGATTGCACTTTGGAAAGCTCAATTCCGGCGCCGGCGCAAATCGCGCGGCAAAGCGCGGCAATATCGTCAACGATCTCCTCGTTCTGCCGCCCTACAAGGGTAGGGGTGCTTTTTTTGGAAAGAATTTCAAACTTTTCATTTACCAATCCTGCGGCAATGTTGGTGCCGCCGAGGTCAATCCCAATCCGGTACATAAGGGTTTTCCTGTCCTTTCAAAATCGAGCAATCTTTCTACACTTCATTATATCTTTTTTTCAAATTTTCGTCAAGGGCTTTTTTACAAAAAGTGTGAAAGTAGCTATTTTGGGAAAAGTTCTTGCAAAGTGGCGCGTTTTTTTGTATAATAAGAACAGATTTCGGGGTGATTCCGGAAAATCAGAGAGGGAAAATATGGATAAGAATTTTACAATACCGGTCAACGAGGCGTTTGAAGCGTCGGCGGTAAACCCTTCCTGCGGTTGCCCGTTCTGCGCGCTTTACCGAATGTTGGAAGAAAATGAACTTGATCTTATTCTGGGCGCTTCCATGATGGAGCCGGATATTCGCATTCGAACCAATCGGGAGGGCTTTTGCCGATTGCATTACGATTTGATGTTTACCCGCAAAAACCGGCTGGGCATGGCGCTGACGTTGGAAAGTCACCTTGCCGAGCTGGACCACGACCTGCGCGACGGCGGACTTGGCGGCGGAAAGGGAAACAAGCCGATCAAACGCATCGGTGAGCTGGAAGCCGGATGCTACATTTGCAATCGGATCAACCACAATTTTGAGGAAATGGTGGATACCGCCGTTTACATTTGGGAAACCGATCCCGAATTTACGCCAAAACTCCAAGCGCAACCCTATTTCTGCCTGCCGCATTACCGCAAATTTTTGCAGTACGCGCAAAAACGGCTGGGCAAAAAGCAGTTGCCAACCTTTGTTTCGCAATGCGAAAAGGTGGTTTCCGATTACCTTGCCGAACTGCAAAAGGACGTGAGCTGGTTTTGCAAGAAATTTGACTACCGCTACGACGAAGAACCGTGGTACAACTCCAAGGATGCGGTGGAACGCGCGTTCAAATTCCTGCGGTCGGATATTCACAATCGGTAAGGAGAGATTTCCATGATCGATCTTTTGGAACTGCACAAGTATTTTATTCTGAAACACCTGCGCGAAGGGGACGTCGCCGTGGATTTTACCATGGGCAACGGGCACGATACCGAGTTCCTCTCCAAAACGGTGGGTGAGAGCGGTCACGTTTACGCTTTTGACATTCAGGCGCAGGCGGTGGAATCCACCCGTCGGCATTTGGAGGAGGCGGGCTGCCCGCAAAATTATACACTCATCCACGCCTCGCACGAGTTTGTCAAAGAGTATGTCAAAACGCCCTTCAAAGCCGGAATGTTCAACCTGGGGTGGCTCCCCGGCGGCGATAAATCCATCACCACGCTTCGCAAAAGCACCATGCCGGCAATTGAAGCTGCAATCGACTTAATGGATCGCGACGCCATCCTGAACGTTGCTGTTTACCCCGGACACGAGGAAGGGGACGCCGAGGGCAAGATGATTTGCGAGTACCTTGCCGGCATCAGCCGCCATAAGGTTTGCGCCACCAAGGTCAAAATCCTCAATTCGCCCACCTCGCCCTACTTTATCGTCATCGAAACAAAGCCGTAACCGCATTTCAAGAAGAGCACAATATGAAAACCTTGGGCTATGAAAAATGAGAAATCCGCCCGGCCTTGTTACCGCCGAAAAAGCCATAACCCGCGCAATATATAAATAAATGTAAAAAAATAAAAGCGCAAAAAAAGGCGCCGTTCCCGGGCAAGGGAACGGCGCCTGCGTTCTTCAGCAAAGCACAAAGGCTACAAACAAGGAGACGGCAAGATAAACCAGCCCGAAAAACAGCGGGTAGTTAAATGTTTCGCGGCGCCGGTCTTCCTGGTCCTTTTTGTATTCCCGAAAGGATTTTGCGTTTTTATCAACCCCCCGGCGGAAAACATAGCGGGTAATATCAAAATCGCCAAACCGGGCAAGGGTAAACAAAACGCCAAAGGCCAACAGCACCAGGCTGATGATCAACAGTGTATCCGAAAAAATCATCAGCCGGTTGGCCGACGAAATGCAGGCTTTTACAATGGGATACGCCAGTGTGAGCGGAACCACAATCAGCAACGTTCGTATTTTTATGCTTTTAAAACTTCCAAATATCTTTTTCATAGCTTTATTATACTGCAAAATGCCGCCTTTGTCAATCTCCGGACGCTATTTTTCTGTTTTTTGCACGAAAAACGCGCGAAAAGCGGCAAAAAAATATTTTTTTTGTATTTTTCAAATGCCAGAAAACGGCCTTTCCAAGCGGTTGAATCGTGCTATTTGTAACATTTTAGCAATATTTTTTTGCATATTCTCTTGACAAAGCTTTCATTCTGGTTTATAATGAACTATGTCTCAATGTATGTGAACCTCAAAAAACCGAGTCATTGAGGGGCATTTTATGTTGGCAAAAAAATAAAAAGGAGAAAAACCAATGAAAAAAATTCTCTCGGTAATCCTCGTGGTTGTTATGTTGGTTCTCTGCCTCGGCGCTTGCGCTCCGAAAAAAGATAACCCCGATGACACCAAAACACCCACCAAATGGGATACCAAAACGTATTCCATGATTGACACCTTCAACATCACCACTCTGGACTATGTTTACAACAACAAGTCCAGCAACGGCGACTACACCTCCAACTTTATTGAAGGTCTGCTCACCCAGGATAACCACGGCACTCTCGTTGCCGGTATGGCAAAAGAGTGGAGCGCTAATGAGGACGCCAGCGTTTGGACGTTCACCATTCGCGACAACGCCAACTGGGTCACCAGCGAAGGCGAAATTTACGACCAGGTGAAAGCCGAAGACTTCGTGACCGGTATGAAGCACGCTGTTGACAGCTCTTCCGAGACCCTCTCTCTGGTTGAGGACCTGATCGTCAACCTGAAAGCCTACAAAGAAGGCACTGCTGAGTGGAATACCGTCGGCGTAAAGGCCGAAGGCAACAAGGTGATCTACACCCTGACCCAGCCCTGCGGTTACTTTGACGGTATGACTACCTACTCCATCCTGTACCCCATCAACGCCGAGTTCCTTGCAACCAAGGGCGATGATTTCGGTAAGGTTGAGCCCTCCGGCATTCTGTACAACGGCTGCTACATTCTCTCCTCTATCGTTGCCGGTCAGGAAGTTCGCTTCGATAAGAACCAGAACTACTATGACAAAGACAATGTATTTGTAGAGCATGTAAAAGTAACCTACACCGATGGCAAACAGGCTGACCAGAACTTTAATATGTTCGTCAACGGCGAAGTAAACTCTACTGCCATCAACTCCAGCCTGCCGCAGGT
Organism: Eubacteriales bacterium; assembly: GCA_045117555.1. Lineage (GTDB taxonomy): Bacteria > Bacillota > Clostridia > Oscillospirales > CAG-272 > UMGS1865. Next base: position 20,257 of record JBGUNW010000275.1, on the reverse strand, counting down.
TGTTGAGGTTGCTGACAGAGACTTTGCTGACTATCAGTACAAGTCGATGACCACCGCTACCTCTTACTGGGGCGCGTTCAACTTCGATAGACAGAGCTATGTTCTCGCTACCGACCCGACCTTCTCCACCACCGATAAGACCGATGCGCAGAAGGCCGACACCAAGGCCGCAATTCTGAACAAGAACTTCCGTCTTGCCGTTTATGCCGCTTACTCCACCAAGGCCACCGAAGCCGTGACCCAGGGCGAAGCAAGAGCACTTGACAGAGCAAGAAACACCCTTGTTCCTTACACCTTTGCCGCTCAGACCGACGGAACCGCTTACGGTGCCCTGGTAACCAAGTACCTTGAAGAGCTCAATCCCGCATTTGATGGCATCAACCTCAACGACGGTCAGGACGCTTGGTACAACGTTGAAAGAGCAAAGGCATTTGCAGAAGCTGCAAAGACCGAGCTCGGCGATACCGTTTCTTCTTGGCCGATCCACCTCGACTATCCTGTACTCTCCACCTCCGAGAACAACACCAAGCAGGCTCGCGCTATGAAGGCTGCTATTGAGGCTGCGATCGGTGAGTATGTATATGTCAACCTGGTAATGTTTAACAACTCGGATGACTTCTACATGTCCTTCTACGATGTCACCTACGGTCCGCAAAACTGCATCGACTTCGCATTCGCCGCTGGTTGGGGCCCTGACTACGGCGACCCGCTCACCTATATCAACTGCTTCAACGCGGAAAATGGTGATATGCTGCACTACTCCGGTCTGAACCTTGCATCTCAGGGTCAGTCCGAGTCCGAACTTGCCGCAATTCATGCAATCGGTTTGGATGAAGTTTTGACGAAGATCAAAGCGGCTGCTGTTCTCAGCGGTGACGAGCGTATTGAAGCATTTGCCGAAATCGAAGCAATCCTGCTGGCCAACGGTATTCTCCGTCCGTACTCTACTCGTGGCGCAAGCCTCGGCATCAGCACGGTTGTTCCGTTCACCTCTGCTTACGGCCTCTATGGTCAGGCAAGCTACAATGTCGTTCCTTACTTCAAATATATGAAGATTCAGGAAACCCCTGTTCTCGCTGCTGACTACAATGCCGCTAAGGAAGCTTGGCTGAAGGGTGAATAATCCTTACAAATTTTGATTAAATGACCTAGAACGGCGAGGACCGGAAGACTTGTTCTCCCGGTCCTCGCTATTCTTTTACTAAAAAGGAGATTATTATGAAAAAGGGTTACATAGCTTTGCGGCTTCTCCGGTCGCTGATATCCTTGCTGATCATAATAGTAATCGTTTTTACCTTGATTTATACGCTGATCCCGCGCAGCATTATCCGCAGTAAGATCTATGTTGATCTGCGCCAGAAGCCGCAGGATGTAAAAGACGATTTAGCAAATGTACAATTGGAAAAGCTCGGATATCTTGATTATGTAACGATTTCCGATTATTGCGTTGAATTGTATGGGCAGGGGAACGTGCCGGAAGCGGCGCTCCAACCGGATTCCGAGGAATCCCAGCAGTTCAGAGCAACGTATGAGAAAAAAGGCTACACCGTGGAAGCGTATCAGGAGAATAAACAACTGTACGCTTGCAAGGATATTCCGGTTGCAAAAAGAATTCTCACTTGGTTTGGCAATTTGATCCAAATCGACCATCCCTGGAAAGTTCAGGACCCCAACAACCCCGATCTTCCCAGATACCTTAAAGTTGGTACCACCCCCACCGGCGGACTTGCGCTGATTGGCAGCGGTACCGTACACAAGTATCTGATTTATTTCGATACGAATTTCCCGTATATCCACCAGAATATCATCACGCTTGATTTTGGTGTGTCCTACCCCACCTTCCAAGGGAAAGAAGTAATGCAAGTCATTTTCGAGTCCCAGGGCGAAGAAGTGAAAAGGGAAGTCACCTTTGAGACCGGCTATACCGCCGAGTCCGCCATTATATTCGGTACGCTGAAATATAAATCCAACCCGGATAGAATGGATCAAAATAAATTTGTAGATAACTACGCAGATTATCAAACCAAAAAGGCTCAGCCCTCTATGGTTGGCACGTCCTTTATTATGGGCATTATTGCGCTTGTTTTGTCCTACCTCATCGGACTTCCTATGGGCGTAGCAATGGCAAAGTACAAGGACAAATTGGTTGATAAACTGGGAATGGTTTATATAATCTTCATTATTGCCGTGCCTTCGCTGGCATATATTTACCTGTTCCGTTTCCTTGGCGTAAAACTATTCTCTTTGCCGTCGGTATTCACCACCTACGGCTCCGGCGATATCCGCTCCTGGATCCTGCCTGCCATTTCGTTGGCGCTGCCCTCCATTTCCAGCCTGATGCTTTGGATGCGGCGGTACGTAGTGGACCAGATGAACTCGGATTACGTCAAGTTTGCCAAGGCAAAGGGACTGAACAAGAGTGAAATCTTCCGCAGGCACATCTTCAAAAACGCGGTCATTCCGATTGCCCACGGTATTCCTACGGCGCTTGCCGGGTGCATTACCGGCGCCATTATTACCGAGGCCGTTTACTCGGTTGGCGGTATGGGTAAAATGATCCCCGATTCGATCAACAACTACAACAACCCGATGGTCATTGCGCTCGTATTTATGTTTGCGGGAATTTCGGTGTTGTCGGTACTCCTTGGCGATATTGTGCTCACCAAGGTCGATCCGCGGATCTCACTCAGTGAAAAGGCGGGTAGATCGTAATGAATTATTTTAAGAAACATATGTTCGACAAATACAGTTTGGATCGGCATTTCGGCAAAGCCCCGCAAGAGGAGCCGGCGCAGGAAGAAAACGCCGCCGAGATCAACGCGGACGAGCTGTTTACCTTTGCCGAATTTGACGAAAAGAAATCCGAGGTCATTGCCGCGCCCCGTTATTCCTACTGGAAGTCGGTGTGGAAGACCTTTGTCAGCAGCAAAATTACCATTGCGGTTTCCATTTTGGTCATTGTGGTTGTGGCGTTTGCCTTCATTCAGCCGCTCATTTCGCAGTTTGACCCGATGAAACCGAAGCACCCCATTGAATACGAATACCATTTCCTTTCCCCGTCCTGGGAGCACCTTTTCGGAACGGATGGTGAAGGAAACGAAGTATTTGACGTTGTTTGGTCAGGAGCGCGCAACTCGCTCATCGTCAGCCTGATTGCCACCGCCATTGATATGGTGATTGGAATTGTGGTTGGCGCCATTTGGGGCTTTTCCAAAAAGATGGATAAGTGGATGATTGAAGTTTACAACGTCATCTCCAATGTCCCGTTCTTGCTTCTTGCCATGATTTTGGCTTACGTCCTTCGGAACAAGTTTGACCAGTTTGGCGAAGTTGGCGCATTTATTCCGCTGATCTTTACAATGACGATTACCGAATGGGTTTTCGTTGCCTACTTTATCAGAACGCAGGTAATGATCATTCGTGACCGCGAGTACAACCTTGCCTCCAAATGCTTGGGTACCAGCACATGGACGATGGTTACGAAGAACATTCTGCCGTACCTCATCTCGGTTATTATGACCTACATTTCCCGGCAGGTGCCCGCGCTCATCTCCTACGAGGTCTTCCTTTCCTATATGGGATTGGGACTTGACGAGCGGCACGCGTCTCTCGGCCGTACCATTTCGCAGTACACCTCGTATATGAGCGGCTATCCGCACCTGTTCTGGATCCCGGTGCTGATTTTGGCGCTGATCTCCATTTCTCTTTATATCGTGGGGCAAAAACTTGCCGATGCGGCCGACCCCCGTACCCACAGATAGGAGGAGAAGACCATGGACGAAAGAAGAATTGTATTGTCCGCAAAGGACATTGAAGTAAAGTTCCGCGTTCGTGAGAACTATCTGACCGCCATTCGGAACGTTTCGCTTGACCTTTACGAAGGCGAAACTTTTGCCATTGTAGGCGAATCCGGCTCCGGCAAATCGGTATTTACCAAAACCTTTACCGGTATGCTGGAATCCAACGGCCGCGTTACCAACGGCTCGGTTATTTTCTACGGCAAAAGAACGCAAAACGAGACCGCGCCGGAAGGCGAACAGCCTGCCGAGGGTGGGGCAGAAGAGGGCATCGACCTGGTCCGGCTCAAATCCGATAAGGATTGGGAAGGCATTCGCGGTGCGAAGATCGCTACCGTTTTCCAGGACCCGATGACTTCGCTCAACCCGATCCGCACGATCGGTTCCCAAATTGTAGAGGTCATTGAAAAGCACCAAAAAATCTCCAAGCAGGAGGCCAAACAGCAGGCAATTGATATGATGGCGAGAGTTGGCATTCCCAACGCCGCCGATCGCTTTGACGAGTACCCTTTCCAGTATTCGGGCGGTATGCGCCAGAGAATTGTTATTGCCATTGCGCTTTGCTGCCACCCGGAAATTTTGATTTGCGACGAGCCGACCACGGCGCTGGACGTTACCATTCAGGCGCAAATCATTAAATTGATCAAGGATTTGCAAAAAGAGCTTGGTTTTACCACCATTTACATTACGCACGACCTTGGCGTTGTTGCAAAGGTTGCCGACCGCGTTGGCGTTATGTACGGCGGACAGATCGTAGAGTACGGCACCGTGGAAGAGATCTTCTACGATCCCAAACACCCCTACACCTGGGCGCTGTTGTCGTCGTTGCCGCAGCTTGGCATTAAAGGCGAGGATCTTTACTACATTACCGGAACGCCGCCCTCCTTGTTTAACAAGATCGTTGGAGATTCGTTTGCGCCGAGAAACCCGAAAGCGCTGAAAATCGACTTTGCAAAGGAGCCGCCGTTCTTCCGCGTCAGCGATACGCACTATGCCAAGACCTGGCTGCTTGATCCGAGAGCCCCTTCCGTTGAAAAGCCGGAGGTTATTCAAAACCTGCACGAAAAGATTGAACAAATGACGGGAAAGGGAGGTGCCTTCTATGTCGACGACGAATAACGAACGCGAAGTCATCCTCTCGGTCCGGCACGTGGACGTTGCTTTTGATGTTGGCGGTAAAAAGAAATTCAAAGCGGTCAGCGATGCCAATTTTGACATTTACCGCGGCGAAACCTTTGCCCTGGTAGGCGAATCGGGCAGCGGCAAAACCACACTCGGTCGCGCCGTCATTCGCATCAACCCCTGTACCGCAGGCGAGATCCTTTTTAACGGAGAGCGCATTTCCGGCAAAATTTCTCGCCAGCAGGACCGGAACGTGATCCGGAATATTCAAATGATCTTCCAGGATCCCGCCGCCTCGCTCAACGAGCGCGCCACCATTGAATACTGCATTTCCGAGGGCTTGTACAACTTCCATTTGTACAAGGATAATGAGGAGCGGATTGCCAAAGTGGATAAAGCGCTGGAAGACGTAGGCCTTCTTCCCGAGCACAAGTCGAGATACCCGCACGAATTTTCGGGCGGACAGCGGCAGAGAGTTGGCATTGCCCGCGCAATGATTATGGAGCCGCAGTTCATCATTGCCGACGAGCCCATTTCGGCGCTGGACGTTTCCATCCGTGCGCAGGTGCTCAACCTGATGAACAAGCTCAAAAAGGAAAAAAATCTCACCTATCTCTTTATTGCGCACGATCTTTCGGTGGTTCGGTTTATTGCCGACCGCATTGCGGTTATCCACCTGGGCAAAATCGTTGAAATTGCCGAATCCGAAACGCTGTTCAAGTATCCGGTGCATCCGTACACCGTTTCGCTGCTCAGCGCGGTGCCAATGCCCGACCCGATCATCGAAAAGCAGAGAGAATCCATTGTATATACGAAGGAAGAGGACGACCCCAACGCCTCTCCCAGAGAGATGCGCGAAATTCGCCCCGGACATTTCGTATATGCCAACGACGAGGATATGGTCGCTTTTGAAGAGCGGCTGAAAAAGCTGGAATCCTACCACGCAGAACGAGCGTGATCCGGCAAATTCCCGTTTGAATACAACAAAAAAGCCGCCAAATTTGGCGGCTTTTTTGTTGCACAGTTTATTTTGTTGCGGCTTCAACTTCCTTTGTGCGGTCGATGGTGAAAATGTGCATTGTGCCGGCGCGCACGCGGGAAATGAAGTCGGCAACGCTCTCAATCGGCGTTTCGCATTCCATTCCGGCAAGCAGGGGGCAGTCACCCGCGCGGTGATTGTCCGATCCGGCGGTCAGGCAGGAAAATCCGTATTTTTTTGCATAAAGCTCTGCCATTTCGTTTTCAAACGGCGGGCGGCTGGCATTGAGAATTTCCACCCCGTCCACGCAGCGCGGAAAGAGGCGGATATGGTCAATGTAGGAGCTATCGCGAAAAGGGTGCGCCTGAATGACCAAAGCTCCTTGCGATTGCAAAAAGGGAAGCTCCTCGCTCTTTTTCATTTCCATAATTTCCGGGTGGGAAAGATACCATTCTTTGTCCGGCCCGTAAACCAGAAAATCGGTGCCGCCGTAGGTCAGCTCCACCCCGAAAAAGAGTTTAATGCCCAGTTTTTCGGCAATCGGCAGCCCGTCCTCGTAATCCTTGCAGTAAAGATGGATCTTTTCGGCATAGGGTAGGTCGGCGTCGCGCAAATAGAAGTTTCCGTCCAAAAAATGGTTGGTCAGAAAAACGCCGTCATAGCCGAGCGAGGCATAAAATTCCAAACTTTCCCCAATCGTCTTTTTTGCGCATTTGCTGACGGGAGAGGTATGCAGGTGTGTTTCGTAGCGGTACATTGATTTTCCTCTTTTAATCGATATAGTCGCAGGCGGCAAGCGCGGCAACCGCGCCGTCGGCGGCGGAGGTAGTCACCTGACGGATTTTTTTGGAGCGACAGTCGCCGGCAACGAAAATGCCGGGGGTGTTGGTCAGGCAGGATTCATCCGCGTCGGCGTAGCCGTAGGAATTGAGCTTGATCACGTTTGCAAACGGTTCGTTCTGCGGGATCAGACCAATGGCAACGAACATCCCGTCGATCGCAAGATCGGAGAGGGTATCATCCGCCATGCGCTTGACGCGAATCCCGGTTAGCGTATCCTCGCCCAGAATCGCATCGACCACCGTTCCCAGAATGATCTGTACGTTCGGGCGCGCGGCAAGATTTTCGCGCAGCTTTTGCTCGCCGGTCAAGGTATTCAGGTTTTGAACCACGAACACCTTTTTGCATTGCTCGGAGAGCAGAATTGCCTCCTGCAAAGCCGAGTTCCCGCCACCAATGACGGCAACGGTTTTGCCCTGATAGAAAGCGCCGTCACAAACCGCGCAGAACGAAATGCCGTCGCCGATAAACTCTTTTTCGCGTTCCAATCCCAAAAGGCGGTGGCGTGCGCCGGTGGCGATGATCACGGCTTTGGCCTGAAATTCTCCGCTGTCGGTCACGACCGTTTTGACCTCTCCGTCCAAAATCTTCTGCGCTTCGCAAACCTCTACTTCGGCGCCCTGTTCCAATACCTGTTCCACAAGGTGGTCGGCAAATTCGTTGCCCGAAAGGGAAAGAAACCCGGGAATGTTCTCCACCTTCGGGGAGTAGGTGATTTGCCCACCGAACGCGCCTTTTTCCAGGATGAGGACCGATTTGTTTGCGCGGCGGGCGTAGAGCGCGGCAGTCAGTCCGGCGGGGCCGCCGCCGATGATGATGATATCGTAAACAGACATGATTTGCTCCTTATGATGAAAGAGGGGCTTTCCGCAAACCGCGGAAAGCCCGCTTTTTTCAGGATTTGAAAAAATCAGAGTGCGAGATTACGCTTGATTTCGGAAACGCCGGCGTACTTTGCGGCCTCTCCGTTTTTGACAACTACCAGCGTGGGCGCTTGTTTCACGCCCAGTTCCGTGGCCAGCGCGGCGTTCTCGTTGGCAAGCAGGTTGGCGTAGGGGATTCCGGCCTTATCCAAAATGGATTTTACGATTTTGCAGTTGGGGCAGGTTGCCGTGGTGAACAGGTAGTTGCCGTCGGCAAGTCCTTTTTCCTCCACAACGGCGGGCGTCTCTTCCTTGCAGGGAGCACAGCCCTCGTGCCGCAGGGTGGAGTGTGCTATATCGTAGGTGCGGCGATCCTTGTATTCCTGCGCTTTGCCGTCGTTCCAGTTCTGCACCGGGCGGTAGTAGCCGGTAATGCGGCTGTAAACCTCGGTGGGCTGACCGCAATGCGGGCAGGTGAACTGCTCGCCGGCAAGGTAGCCGTGGTTTTTGCAGACCGAGTAGGTCGGCGACATGGTGTAGTAGGGCAGACGATAGTTTTCGGCGATCTTGCGGACGAGATTTGCGGCGGCTTTCCAGTCGGGCAATTTCTCGCCCAGGAAGGCGTGGAACACCGTGCCGGAGGTGTAAAGCGTTTGCAGTTCGTCCTGAATATCCAGCGCCGAGAAGATGTCCTCGGTGTAGCCGACGGGCAGATGCGAGGAGTTGGTGTAGTAGGGCGTTTCGTCCTTGGTTTTTGCCGCGGTGATAATATCCGGGTAGCGTTTCAGGTCGTGTTTTGCAAGACGGAACGCGGTGGACTCTGCCGGAGTTGCTTCCAGGTTGTAAAGGTCGCCGTACTCTTCCTGATAGTCGGAAAGGCGCTCTCTCATATGGTTGAGGACGTTCTTGGTGAACTCCTGTGCTTTTTCGTGGGTCAGATCCTCACGGATCCACGCGGCGTTGCGGCAGGCCTCGTTCATACCGACCAGACCAATGGTGGAGAAGTGGTTGTTAAAGGTGCCCAAGTAGCGTTTGGTGTAGGGGTAAAGCCCCGCGTCCAGCAGTTTGGTAATAACCGTCCGTTTCACTTTCAGCGAGCGCGCGGCAATATCCATCATGTGGTCGAGGCGCTCATAGAACTCTTTCTCGTCCTTGGAAAGGTAGGCAATGCGCGGCATGTTGATGGTGACAACGCCGACCGAGCCGGTGCTTTCACCGCTGCCGAAGAACCCGCCCGACTTTTTGCGCAGTTCGCGCAAGTCAAGGCGCAGCCGGCAGCACATGGAGCGCACGTCGCTCGGCTCCATATCGCTGTTGATGTAGTTGGAGAAATAGGGAGTGCCGTATTTTGCGGTCATCTCAAAGAGCAGCTTGTTGTTCTCGGTTTCCGACCAGTCAAAATCACGGGTGATGGAGTAGGTGGGAATGGGGTATTGGAAACCGCGGCCGTTGGCGTCGCCCTCGATCATGATTTCGATGAACGCGCGGTTCACCATATCCATTTCCTTTTTGCAGTCCTTGTATTTGAAATCCATCTCCTTGCCGCCCACAATGGCGTTCAGTTCGGCAAGGTCGTTCGGCACCGTCCAGTCCAGCGTAATGTTGGTAAAGGGCGATTGCGTGCCCCAGCGGGAAGGGGTGTTCACGCCATAAATAAAGGATTGGATGCACTGCTTGACTTCCTTATAAGAAAGGTTGTCCACCTTCACGAAAGGCGCCAGATAGGTGTCAAAGGAGGAGAACGCCTGCGCGCCCGCCCACTCGTTTTGCATAATGCCCAGAAAGTTGACCATCTGGTTGCAAAGGGTGGAAAGGTGTCCGGCGGGGGAGGAGGTGATTTTGCCCACCACGCCGCCAAGTCCTTCCTGAATGAGCTGTTTGAGCGACCAACCGGCGCAGTAACCGGTCAGCATGGAGAGGTCGTGAATGTGAATATCGGCGTTGCGGTGCGCGTTGGCAATTTCCTCGTCGTAAACTTCGGAGAGCCAGTAGTTCGCCGTGACCGCGCCGGAGTTAGAAAGGATCAGACCGCCGACCGAGTAGGTAACGGTGGAATTTTCCTTTACGCGCCAGTCGTTGATTTTCAGGTAATTGTCTACAACGTCCTTGTAGTCCAACACCGTTTTGTTCAGGTCGCGGATCTTTTCTCTCTGTTTGCGGTACAGAATATATGCTTTTGCAACGTCATCATAGCCGGCTTTGATCAGTACCGATTCCACGCTGTCCTGAATGGCCTCCACGGAGATTTGCCCGTCTTTGATCTTCGGTTCAAAGTCGGCGGTCACCTTCAATGCAAGAAAGTCGATGATGTCGTCGTTGTACTGCCGTTTGCAGGCGTCGAACGCCTTTTTCATGGCGGCGCTGATTTTTGTCAGGTTAAAGTCTGCAAGTGCGCCGTCCCGCTTGGTAACGCGATACATTTTTTGAATTCCCCCTTTTTTATTTTGGATTCTATCGGCAATAAAATCCCCCTTTTTCTATTCGGGGGATCCTTGTGTCAGCTTTCTTATTGTACCATATATCTTGTGGTTTGTCAAGCGATTTTTCACAAGATATTGTGTTTTTTATGCACAAAAAATCATTTGCAATTTTGTGAAAAATGCCTTGCAAAAAAGCGTTCCGAGTTGGCGTTCGCCGCCGGAGCAATCTGCCGGCAAATGCCGCGTCGGAACGCGCGAAATCGGTCGTTTTATACTCCGCGCAGGAAAGTGTTTGGAATTTTCCGCGCTGCAACCGCGCGTAATTTTTCCAGCATTTCGGGATCGTGCGCGTGCAAATTTGCGCCGATCATGTGCTCCGACGTTTGAAAATTTTGTAGAAAATAACGGGGCGCACCCTCGATCCAATCGGCAATGGCGGCAATATCCGCTTCGTTGTGGAGCTCCTTTACCACCGTGGTGCGAAACTCAAAATCCAGTTTGCCGGAAAGCAAAAAGGCAACGCTTTCCTCGATCGGGCGCAAATCCAGGTGGGAAAGCCCCACGGTCGCGGCGTATTTTTGCTTCGCGTTTTTAATATCCATGGCAACGTAGTCCACCAGCTTTTCTTCCACAACAAATTTCAAAAGGTCGGGGAAGGAGCCGTTGGTGTCCAGCTTGACGGCGTAGCCCAGGTCCTTGATCTTTTTCAAAAGGTCGATGATATCCCGGTTCAAAAGCGGCTCGCCGCCGGTAATGGCAACGCCGTCCAAAATGCCGCGGCGCTTGCGCAGGTAGTCAAAAATTTCTTCTTCGTCGTAAGTTGCCGCCGTGTCGATCTCGGTAACCAGCAGGGCGTTGTGGCAAAACGGGCAGCGAAAATTACAGCCGGCGGTAAACAGCGTGCAGGCAACTTTGCCGGGGTAATCCAACATGGTCATTTTTTGAAATCCGTGAATTTTCATGTGCGTTCCCGTTCCTTTCCGACTTTGAAATCAGATTTTTCGACCGCTTCTATTATAGCGGATTTTTATGAACAAAAGGTGAACGAAAACAGGAAAAAACAGCCCCCGGAAGCCGCCGTTTTTCCCCGATATAAATAAAGGAAGAAAGCCGGTTTTTTCTCCCGAAAAAATCGTGAAAATGCTCAAAAACAAATGCGTTCGGTTATCAAAATTTCACAACGTTTTTTTGCAATTTTCTATTGACATTTCCGCCGCCTTGTGGTAAACTGTTCTCTGGATTGTTAGCACGCTAACAGATTGGGAAAGGAAGAAGAAAAATGCAGGGAAAAAAGCGGGAATTGGGGCAAGTGATCTGCCACGCTTCGCGACTTTTCCGCCGGCAGATGGATCAATCCATCAGCGCGGCAATGGGAGCCGACGCCGACGAGGTTTTTTCGGGGCGGAACCTTTGGGTGCTCCGCTATGTAAAAGAGCACGAAGGGGAAGCGGTTTACCAAAGGGATTTGGAAAAAGCGTTCCGCTTGCGGCGCTCCACCATTTCCAACATGATCGACTTAATGGTGCAAAAACAGTTTCTCGCCCGCGAACGGGTAGAGGGAGATAAGCGGTTGAAACGCTTGACGCTGACCGAAAAGGGAGAAGCCATCCTTTGCGAGGTCGCCCACTCGGTGGCCGAGTTGGAAACGGCTTTGCGCGGGCAATACACCCCGGAGGAATACGCCGCGTTTTTTATGCTTTTGGAAAGACTGTGCGATTCGCTGGAATCGCTTTCAGAACCCTGTGAAAGAAAGGAACCGGAACAAACAAATGGGTAAAATCATCAAACGGCTTGCCGGCTGTGTGCGCGAATACAAAGGGCTGTCGATCGTCACGCTTCTTCTCATGGTCGGTGAGGCGGCCATTGAGTGTATCATTCCGTACATTACGGGCGAATACCTCATCAACGCCATACAAAACAGCAACGGCAATGTGGAAATGCCGTACATCATCAAAATCGGAATCATCATGGCGGTCATGGCGGTTTTTTCGCTGGCCTTCGGCGGATTTGCCGGCCTCACCGCGGCAAAAGCGGGCGCCGGTTTTGCCAAGAACCTGCGGCACGATCTGTTCCATAAGGTGCAGGGCTTTACCTTCCATAATATTGATAAGTTTTCGTCCGCTTCGTTGGTGACGCGTATGACCACCGATGTAGCCAACGTGCAAATGTCCTATATGATGCTCATTCGCATTGCGGTGCGCAGCCCGCTCATGCTCATTTTTTCCATTGTGATGGCGGCGCGCGCCTGCGGGTGGCTTTCTTTGACCTTTGTGGTGGTCATTCCGCTATTGGTGGTCGGGTTCCTGATCATCTTCAACAAAGCCATGCCGGCCTTCCGCCGCGTATTCAAGAAATACGATAAGCTGAACGAATCCATTGAGGAAAACGTGCGCGGAATGCGGGTGGTCAAGGGCTTTTCCCGCGAAGAGTACGAGAAGAAAAAGTTTGCCGGCGCGGCTGACGCGATTTGCGAGGACTTTACCAAGGCCGAGCGGATCGTTGCGTGGAACAATCCGCTGATGAACTTTTGTATGTATTTCAACATGATCTTCACGCTTCTGGTTGGCTCTTGGCTGGCCATTGCCAAGCCGCAAACCGGGGTCAACGTGGGTCAGCTTTCCATGATGCTCACCTATGGGATGCAGGTGCTCATGTCGCTGATGATGTTTTCCATGATTTTCGTTATGATCACCATTTCGGTGGAGAGCGCCAAGCGCATTTGCGAGGTGCTGGAAGAAGAGCCGGACATGAAGGAGCCGGAAAATCCGGTGCGCGAAGTTGCCGACGGTTCGATCGAATTTGAAAACGTGTCCTTCAAATATACCGGGGACGCGCAAGTGTTTGCGCTTTCGGGGATCAACCTGAAAATCCCGTCCGGCGCCACCGTGGGTATTCTGGGCGGCACGGGATCGAGTAAATCCTCGCTCGTGCAGCTGATTCCGCGGTTGTACGACGCAAGCGAGGGAATCGTTCGCGTGGGCGGCAGGGACGTGCGCGATTATGAAACGGTCACTCTGCGCGATTCGGTTGCCATGGTGCTGCAAAAGAACCTGTTGTTTTCGGGCACCATTAAGGATAATTTGCGCTGGGGCAACGAAAACGCCACCGACGAGGAGCTGATCGAGGCCTGCAAGCTCGCCCAGGCGGACGCATTCGTGCAATCTTTCCCGGAGGGGTACGACACCCATATCGAGCAGGGCGGCACAAACGTTTCGGGCGGCCAGAAACAGCGGCTTTGCATTGCCCGCGCCCTTTTGAAAAAACCGAAAATTCTGATTTTGGATGACTCCACCAGCGCCGTGGATACCAAAACCGACGCAATGATCCGCGCCGGGTTCCGCTCCTATATTCCGGCAACAACCAAAATCATCATTGCCCAGCGGGTGGCGTCGGTTCAGGACGCCGACATGATCGTCGTTATGGAGAACGGGAAGATCGCCTCGGTGGGAACGCACGAGGAACTGATGAAAACGAGCGATATTTACCGCGAAATTTATGAACAGCAAACCAACGGAAACGGAGGCGAAGAAGAATGAATCGAAAAATGTCAATGCCTCCAAAAGGCGCAAAGGGCGGGGTGCCCATGCGCGGCAAGCCCAAAATGAATTTTCGCGTGCTCGGTCGCGTGGTCAAAATGCTGTTCAAATTCTATCCGCGCATGGTACCCGTTTCCATTGTTTGTATTTTATTTTCGGCCATTACGGCAACGCTTCCGGCCATCTTTTTGCAAAAGGTGACCGAAACGATCGGCACCGCTTTTGAGCAGCAAATGCCGTGGGGCGAGGCAAGTAAAATCATCGTCCCGCAGGTTTTGCTTCTGGTCGGGTTTTACGTGCTTTCGCTGATCGCCGTCACATTGGAAACCCAGCTTGCCGCCTATATCACGCAGGGCTTTCTTTCCAAAATGCGCAAATCCATGTTCAACGGCATGCAGAATTTGCCCATCCGCTATTTTGACACGCATCAGCACGGCGATATTATGAGCTATTATACCAACGATATCGACACGCTCCGCCAGCTCATCGGGCAGTCGTTGCCTACCCTTATCCGTTGCGTTACCATCGTTGTCAGCGTCTTCTTCATTATGCTTTGGTACAGCATTTGGCTCACGCTCATTGTCGTTGCCGGGGTCATTATCATGTTTCTGGTATCCGGCAAACTGGGCGGCGGCTCGGCAAAATTCTTCATTCGCCAGCAAAAGTCCTTTGCCGCCGAGGAAGGGTATATTCAGGAAACCATGAACGGCCAGAAGGTGGTCAAGGTGTTCAATCACGAACCGAAAACCATGCAGGAGTTTGACAACCTGAACGGCGAGCTGTTCCAAAACGCCTACCGCGCCCACGCTTATGCCAATATGCTTGCCCCAATCATTATGAACATTGGCAACCTGCTTTACGTGGTCAACGTCATTGCGGGATGCCTGTTTATCGTCAACGGGGCGTTCAACCCGAGCATCGGGCTGTTGTTCGGCAAAGTGGGTGCCACCATGCAGTCGGCGGCGGGCGTCAGTATCGTAATCGCGTTTCTTTCCATGACCAAGCAGTTTACGGGGAACATCAACCAGGTCACCCAGCAAATCAACTCTATCGTTATGGCAATGGCGGGCGCCGGACGCATTTTTGCGCTGGTGGACGAACAGCCCGAGGTTGACAACGGCTACGTTACGCTCGTCAATGCCGAAATCGACGAGAACGGCACCGTAACCCCCACCGAGAAGCACACCGGCAAGTGGGCATGGCGCCACCCGCACGAGGACGGCACCGTGACCTATACCCAACTGCGCGGCGACGTGCGCCTGGTCGACGTGGACTTTGCCTACGTGGAAGGAAAGCCGGTCTTGCACGACGTTTCCGTGTTTGCCGAGCCTGGGCAAAAGGTTGCGTTCGTGGGTGCGACCGGCGCCGGAAAGACCACCATTACCAACCTGATCAACCGCTTTTACGACATTGCCGACGGTAAGATCCGCTACGACGGCATCAATATCAATAAAATTAAAAAATCGGATCTGCGCCGTTCGCTCGGCATCGTTTTGCAGGATACCAACCTGTTTACCGGAACGGTCATGGAGAACATTCGCTACGGCAAGCTGGACGCTACCGATGAAGAATGTATCGTTGCCGCAAAACTTGCCGGAGCCGATGATTTTATCACCCGGTTGCCGCAGGGGTATCAAACCGAGCTTTCCAACAACGGTTCCAATCTTTCGCAGGGGCAACGCCAGCTCATTGCCATTGCGCGCGCCGCGGTGGCCGATCCGCCGGTCATGATCCTGGACGAGGCGACATCCTCCATCGACACGCACACCGAAGCGATCGTGCAAAAGGGAATGGACGCTTTGATGAAAGGAAGAACCGTGTTTGTCATTGCCCACCGGCTTTCCACCGTCCGCAATTCGGATGTGATTATGGTGCTGGATCACGGCAGGATCATCGAGCGCGGAAATCACGAAAAACTGCTTGCCGAAAAAGGACAGTACTATCAGCTTTACACCGGCGCGTTTGAATTGGAATAAAAACCGGGAAAACGGGGAACGATTTTTGTTCCCCGTTTTCTTTTACAAATCTCTTGACAAATTTTAAACAATCTGTTATAATGATAAAGAACAAAAAACCTGACACAAGGATTTTTAAAAAAATTCCGAAGGAAAGGGGAAGAATACCGCATAAAGCGAACGTTCTCCTGTCCGGTGCCGGGCAGGATTTCTTTTTTTAGGAGGAAACGAATATGGAAAGCAGAATCGCAGTCATTGGTATCATCGTTGAAAACAAAAGCTCCATCGAGGCGCTGAACGCCATTTTGCACGATTTCGGCGATGCGATCATCGGCAGAATGGGTCTGCCTTATCGTCAAAAGGGGCTGAATATCATCAGCGTGGTGGTGGATGCTCCGCAGGATACGATCGCGGCGCTTGCCGGTAAGATCGGCGCTTTGGAAGGCGTCAGCTCCAAAACCGCGTTTTCCAATGTGATCACGCATGAATGAAAAATTGATTTCTCTGGTTCGAAAATTAAGGGAAACGCAGGGGCTTTCGCTTTCGGAGTATCGGGAATTGATCGAGGGTAGAACTCCCGAACTTGCCGAACTGCTTGCAAAAGAGGCAAACGAGGTACGCGCCGCCGCTTACGGCAATGAGATTTTCGTGCGCGGATTGATCGAGATCAGCAGCTATTGCAAAAACAACTGCCTTTATTGCGGCCTGCGCCGGAGCAACGAAAAAGCCGAGCGCTACCGTTTGACAGGCGAGGAGATCCTTTCCTGCGCGCGTGAGGGCTATGCCCTCGGTTTTCGCACCTTTGTGCTGCAAGGGGGAGAGGACGCCCGGTTTACCGACGAGCGGCTCTGCGGGATCATCCGGCGTATAAAGACCGAATTTCCCGATTGTGCCGTTACCCTCTCGCTCGGCGAGCGGAGCTATGAAAGCTATCTCGCGCTTTTCCGGGCGGGTGCCGACCGCTATCTTTTGCGCCACGAAACCGCCGACGAGGGGCATTATTCCGCTCTGCACCCCGCCGAAATGCGTTTTGAAAATCGGATGCGGTGCCTGAACGACCTGCGAAAAATCGGCTATGCCGTCGGGTGCGGCTTTATGGTCGGTTCCCCCGGCCAAACGCCCGGAACGCTGGCGAAAGACTTGAAATTTGTCGAAACCTTCCGACCCGAAATGTGCGGCATCGGCCCCTTTATTCCGCACCACGCAACGCCGTTTGCCGGCGAGCCGGCGGGAAGTGTGGAGTTGACCTGCTATCTGCTCTCGATCCTGCGGCTGATCTGTCCCGCCATTCTTCTGCCAGCAACCACCGCGCTGGGAACGCTGGACCCCCGCGGCCGAGAAAAAGGCGTTTTGGCGGGCGCCAACGTGGTCATGCCCAACCTTTCCCCGTTGGGCGTACGCAAAAAATACGAACTTTACAACGGAAAAATCTGCACGGGCGAGGAGTCGGCGCAATGCCGCGAATGCCTGGATGCGCGCATGAAATCCATCGGGTACCGCGTGGTCGTTTCGCGCGGGGACCCCAAAAAATGAACCCCGAAAAGGAGATTTTGAAAAAATCATGGCCATTTATAATCCCAAATCCCTCAAAGCCGAGGAATTTATCAACCACGAAGAAATTGAAGAAACGCTCCGCTATGCCGAGGAAAATAAGCACAATATTCCGCTTATTGATTCCATTCTGGAAAAAGCGCGCCCCAAAAAGAGCGGGAAGGGCAGCGTTTGCACGGGGCTGACCCACCGCGAAGCGTCGGTGTTGCTCGCCTGCGACATTCCCGAAAAAATCGAGGAAATTTTCCGCATTGCCGAGGAGATCAAGCTGGCCTACTACGGCAACCGCATCGTTCTGTTTGCACCGCTCTATCTTTCCAACTATTGCGTCAACGGCTGCGTGTATTGCCCCTACCACCTGAAAAACAAGCATATCCCGCGTCGCAAATTGACGCAGGAGGAGGTTGCCAAAGAGGTGATCGCCTTGCAGGATATGGGGCATAAACGCCTTGCCATCGAGGCGGGCGAGGACCCGGTCAACAACCCCATTGAATATATTTTGGATTGCATTAAGACCATTTACAGCATCAAGCACAAAAACGGTGCCATTCGCCGCGTCAACGTCAACATTGCGGCAACAACTGTGGAAAACTACCGCAAACTGCGCGAGGCGGGCATTGGAACTTATATTTTGTTTCAGGAAACCTACCATAAGGAAAGTTATCTGAAACTGCACCCCACCGGCCCCAAGCACGATTACGATTACCACACCGAGGCCATGGACCGCGCCATGGAGGGCGGCATTGACGACGTGGGGCTGGGCGTTCTGTTCGGTCTGGAGCTTTACAAATACGAGTTTGCCGGGCTTTTGATGCACGCCGAGCATTTGGAGGCCGTTCACGGCGTCGGCCCGCATACCATCAGCGTTCCGCGCATCAAACACGCCGACGACATTGACCCCAATGCCTTTGACAACTCCATTTCGGACGAGATCTTTGAAAAGATCACCGCCTGCATCCGTCTGGCCGTGCCTTATACCGGCATGATCGTTTCTACGCGGGAAACCGAAGCCGTGCGCTCCAAACTGCTGCGCGTCGGCATTTCGCAGGTCAGCGGCGGCTCGCGCACCTCGGTGGGCGGCTATGCCGAGGCGGAGCGCCCGCACGATACCGAGCAGTTTGACGTTTCGGACCAGAGAACGTTGGACGAGGTCGTCCGCTGGCTCATGGAGAACGGTCATATCCCGTCCTTCTGCACGGCCTGCTACCGCGAAGGGCGCACCGGCGACCGCTTTATGTCGCTCTGCAAGAGCGGTCAAATTCTCAACTGCTGCCACCCCAACGCGCTCATGACCCTGACCGAGTACCTGGAAGACTATGCAAGCCCCGCCACCAAAGAGGTGGGCTACCGGCTGATCGAGAGGGAACTGGAAAAAATCCCCAACCCGAAGGTCAAGGAGATCGCAGCGCAGAACATTGCCGACATTAAAAACAGCAACCGCCGGGATTTCCGCTTCTGATTTTTACACGAAAGGAATCAATTATGGGATTGAACGATACCCCCGCTGCCGAGCGGCTTCACATCAGCTTTTTCGGCGTGCGCAACGCGGGCAAATCCAGCCTGGTCAACGCCGTTACCGGGCAGGAGCTTTCGGTGGTTTCGGAAGTAAAGGGAACCACCACCGACCCGGTCAAAAAGGCCATGGAGCTGTTGCCGCTCGGCCCGGTCGTCATTGTGGACACCCCCGGGATTGACGACGAGGGAGAACTGGGGGCGTTGCGCGTTCGCCGCGCGAAAGAGGCGCTCGGGTTTACCGATATCGCCGTGCTGGTTGCCGACGCGCAAAAGGGACTGACCGTGCCGGATCGGGATTTGATTTCTGCGTTTGAGGAACGGAAAACACCCTATCTGATCGCTTATAACAAGTCCGATCTGCTCTCGTCCGTTCCGGCGGCGGAAGGGAACGCGCTTTATGTCAGCGCCCGGACGGGGTACGGCATTCAAGCGCTCAAAGAGCGGCTTGCCGCGCTTGGAAACGCGGCGAAAAGGGAAAAGCCGATCGTCACCGATCTGCTCCCCGCGGGAGCCGTTGCGGTGCTGGTCGTCCCCATCGATAAAGCCGCGCCCAAGGGCCGGCTCATCCTGCCCCAACAGCAAACCATTCGCGATTTGCTGGACGGCGGCAATACCGCTGTTGTCTGCCGCGATAGCGAACTGGCCGAAACACTGAACAAGCTCGCCGCCCCGCCCGACATCGTCATTACCGATTCGCAGGCGTTCGGCAGAGTGGCAAAGGCAGTGTCGCCGAAAATCCCGCTCACCTCGTTTTCCATTCTGTTCGCGCGTTACAAAGGCGACCTCAAAACGTTAGTACGCGGCGCGGCAAAGCTGGATTCGCTCAAAGACGGCGACACGGTATTGATTTCCGAAGGGTGTACGCACCACCGCCAGTGCGAGGATATCGGAACGGTCAAACTACCCAAATGGCTTTCCGACTATACCAAAAAGGATTTGCGCTTTGCGTTTACTTCGGGCGGCACTTTCCCCGAGGATTTGAGCGGATACGCTCTGGTCATTCATTGCGGCGGCTGTATGTTGAACGAAAAAGAAATGGCAACCCGGCTCGCCCGCGCCGAGGCGCAGGGAACCCCCATCACCAACTACGGCGTTGCCATTGCGCAAATGCACGGCATTCTGAAACGGAGCCTTTCGCCCTTCCCGGACATTGCCGCAGAATTAAAGTAAAAGCGAATATCGGTATTTTTCCAAAAAACGCAAATTTTGTGATATAATGGAATAAAATACAAAAAGGAGAGGGAAAACAATCCCGGAAAGAAGTATGTTTTGGTCACAATTCCGATTGATTACGCTGGTTCCCGTATTTTTGCTGATCATTCTTTCTTCGTATCTCATCACCCGGCTTTTGAAGAACAAATCCGAAAAAGCGAAAATGTTGCCTATCCAAATCGTTACCATCGTTCTTCTCGTTTTGGAGTTCTTCAAGCAGTTGTTGAGCATCGTCAATGGGTACGATCTCTACCATATCCCGTTGCATTTCTGCTCGCTGTTCCTGTATTTTCTGCCGGTCGCGGCGTTTTATAAAGGGAAATATAAGGAGCATTTCCGCACCATTGCGGCAACCATTGCGGCCTGCCTGTTTCTCTTTATGGCGGTCTATCCGCTCTTGATCTACCCCGATTCCGATATCCAATCCATTCCCGCCTTTTTTGCCGCGGATTGGAAAAGTTATTTTT
>JBGUNW010000274.1:0-4505 GCA_045117555.1 Eubacteriales bacterium | reverse complement strand
TTCAACCGACGTTTTTATATAGTCCTGGTAATTTTTCAAAAACGTGGTAATGCCGGAAAGCAGCTGCGGTACGATCAGCATAAACAGCAGCACGATGATCAAAAGCAGGAACAAATAGGAGCAAATCAGGGCAAGCGTTCTCCGCAGGGCGAGCGGGTGAAGCTTGCGAAACACCCGGCGCTCAAAGAAGCGGAAGACGGGCAGGAGCAAATAGGCAATGATCAAACCTGCCAGAATGGGGCGGAACAGGCGCAAAACCGATTTAAACCAGGAGTTGACAGCGTTGGAGTTGATGATGGTGAATATTAAAAGAATCACGATCGCCAATACGATACCAACCGCAATCAAACGGCGGCGGGCAGAGCTTTTCTTTTGTTCCGATTCTCCGTTATTCATGTTGTTCGTCCTCCTTTCCTTCGGCATCCGTCGCAGAGGGGACGGGTTCTTCGGTCAAAAAGGAGTCCAGCGAGGGTTGTTCGGCCGCCGGTTCGGGATCGTTTGCTCCCGGGGCGTGTTCGGCCGTTGGTGTTGTCTGCTCGTGCAAAGCCCGGCTTTCTTCTTCCAAAAAGCCTTGCAGTTCCTCGTCGGTAATTTCCGAGAAGAAGTGGTATTTCCGTGCGGTCTGATAGGTTTTCAGGCGGACGCGTTCTCCAAGGTTCAAATCTCCCGCCCCGGTTTCTTCGCCCCGCGTTCTCGCTTCCCGTTTTTCACGCGCTTTTCTGCGGCGGCGATCAAACGCCGTTTCCGAACGCTGCGCAACGGCGGCGGGGGAATAGTAGCTTTCGGTGCTGTTGGGAAGATTACGCGCTTTCAAGCGCGAATCCAGCCAGTAGTCCAACACTTCCAGAACGGTGGCAAACAGCGGAACGCCGATGAGCATTCCGGCAAAACCGAACAGCCCGCCCATAAGAATAATGGAGATCATAACGCAAAGCGAGCTGACGCCGGTGTTTTCGCCCAGTATCTTGGGGGCGATCAGGTTGCCGTCCAACTGCTGGATCACGATAATGCTGATGAGGAAGAAGATGACCTTGATCGGATCGTCCAGCAAAATGATCAACGCCGTGGGAATCACGCCGATAAACGGGCCGACAACTGGGATAAAGTCGGTAATGCCGACGATCGCGGCAACCAGAAGCGCGTCCTGAATGCCGATGATCCGGCAGGCAAAAAAGGTCAGTGTTCCAACAATCAAAGAATCCAGAATTTTCCCGCGCATAAAACCGCCGAAGGAACGGTCGGCAACGGTAAAAATACGGGTGATGTGAAAATTGACCGAATCGCTGAACAGCGAGCGGCGCAGTTTTACGATTTGCGCTTGGCGTTTTTCCTTGGAAAACAAAAGGTAAATGGAGAAGAAAATGCCGAAAATCACTTCCAGAATCCAGGAGGCCGTTGCCGAAAGGAATGCCAAAAGGCGCGGCGCGGTGGAAAAACCGATCTTCTCTTTCAAAAGCCCCTGCAAATATTCCCAAAAGCTACGCATGGCGTCCAGAATGCCCTCGCGGTTCCAAAGGGGAAGGAATCCGCTGCCGTCTTCCTTCGCCGGCAGGCGGCCGTTGATCGCGTCGATGATGCGGTTGACGGGCTCGATCAGACGCGAGAGCCGGGCGTCAAAATTATCAACAAAGCTTTGAATGCTGTTGAAAAGCTGCGGAAAGATGAGCATGACCAGCGCAAGAACGATCAGAAAGAAAAGCAAATAGGTCAAAATCATTGCCAAAACACGGCGCAAATAGGGCGCCGGAATGCGCGCAAGAAGCTTTCGCTCAAAGAAACGAAAGAACGGGTTGGTCAGGTAGGCAATCACCAACCCGATCAAAATGGGGCGCAGGATTGCCAAAACGTAGGCAACCCAGGTTTTTACAGCCGCAATATTGGAGATCAGCAAAAGGAAGGTAAAAATAACGGCGTAGGCAACGATGCCGCGAAGCAATCGCTTTCCGATTTTTCCGCTTTTTTGTTCTGCGTCCATTTTCAGCCCTCCTTTCTCCGCCTATATGCGCACGCCGGAGCGCGTGTATAGTCATCTACTCTTATTTTACCCACTTTCAAAGGGTTCGTCAACCCCTTTTTTCCGAATTTTAAAATATTCTTGCAAATTTGGCAATTCTATGCTAAAATGGGAGCGGGGATTTAACAAAAATCCCGAAAAATGCTGCAAAACGGAGCGCGTATGAACCGAAGAACGATTGAAAACGCTTATGCGAAAATCAACCTGATGCTGGATATGGTCGGCATTCGGGGGGACGGCTATCATCTGATCGACGGGGTGATGCAAACCGTTTCTCTCGCGGATCGGCTCGACGTAGAATTTTGTGAGGATCCGACCACCCGGATTGAGCTTTGCGTTACCGGCGAAAAAGAAAATGTTCCCGCCGACGCTTCCAACCTTGCCTACCGCGTTGCAAAAATCTATCTGGATGCGGTCGGCGCGTCGGGAATCGTCAAAATCACGCTCCGAAAAGAGATTCCGACCGCCGCGGGACTTGCGGGGGGCAGCGCCGACGCCGCCGCGGGTCTGCGCGCGCTCAATCGGATTTTCGGGAACCGTTTGACCGTGAACGAGTTATGTGCGCTCGGCGTACAACTGGGTGCGGACGTGCCTTTTTGTCTTCGCGGCGGCGCTATGCGCACCGAAGGGATCGGTGAAAAATTAACGCCTTGCGCGGGGCTTCCCGCGTGTTGGCTGGTCATTGCAAAAGCGAGGACCGTTTCCTTCTCCACCCCCGCAATGTACGCCGAGCTGGATCGGTTGTACAATCGGTTTTCCGGCTATCCGAGTCCGGCGGAAGAGGTCGAAAAACTGATACGTGTGCTGCGCAAAGGGGATCTTTCCGGCGTTTGCGGCTCAATGAAAAACATATTTGAAGCGCCCGCTTTTCAAATGGAGCAGGGCAGGGTGAAGACCCTCAAATCGGATCTGCTTGCCTGTCCCGGCGCCATGGGCGCGCTTATGAGTGGGAGCGGCTCGGCCGTGTTTTGCGTTTTTGAGCGTGTGGAACAGGCAAGAGCCGCTTGCCGGACGTTGCAGGCGCAAGCTGACGTGCAGGCGTGGGTCGCGCGCCCGATTTCACAAGAATTTCCCATTTGTTAATATATAGTTCATACATTGGGTCTATAATAACATAAAAGGTTGATTTTCCGAAAGGATCGAAAACATTGAAGAAGCAACAGGAAAAGAACAGCTGCGCGCTCCGCACGTCGATCGGCGGTCAGGCGTTGATGGAAGGCATTATGATGCGCGGGCCGAAAAAGACCGCGCTTGCCGTGCGTAACCCGCGCGGCGAGATCGTGCTGGAAGAATCCGAAACGCGCGGTGCAAAACGCCCTAAAATTTGTAAATTGCCCATTATACGCGGCATTTTCGGTTATATTGATTCCATGGTCATCGGCTACAAAGCGCTCATGCGCTCGGCCGAAATTTCGGGGTTGGACGACATTGTGGAAAAAAAGCCGGAAAAGAATCAATCCGGGCAGGCCGCGGAGCCGGCGCCCGCCGAAACGTCTGCCGAAAATGAACCGGCGGAAGCGGTAACGGAGCCGGAAAAAAAGGAAAAAGAGGAAAAAAAGCTGCCCAGGTGGGTGGTAACGGCAACCATGGTGTTCAGCATCGTGGTGGGACTTTCCATTGCGATCGGGCTGTTCGTTTGGCTCCCCGCCTTTCTGTTTGACTTGTTTGTCAAAGGCGTTCCCGCCGCGCAACAAACGGGAAACGCCGCGCTCGATTCGCTGATCAAATCGGCGTTTGAAGGCGTTTTAAAGGTGCTTTTGCTGGTTGGTTATATGGGTATTATCTCGCTGACCAAAGATATCCGCCGCACGTTCCGCTATCACGGCGCCGAGCATAAAAGCATTTTCTGCTATGAAGCCGGCAAGGAACTCACGGTGGAAAACGTGCGCTCCATGCGGCGTTTTCACCCCCGTTGCGGCACTTCGTTCTTGATTTTAATGGTGCTGGTCAGCATTTTCGTGTCCTTCTTTATTGATCCGATCTGCATTGCCATATCGGGAAGCGTTTTGCCCACCGTTTGGCGCGT
The DNA here is from genome assembly GCA_045117555.1 of Eubacteriales bacterium. Lineage (GTDB taxonomy): Bacteria > Bacillota > Clostridia > Oscillospirales > CAG-272 > UMGS1865. The sequence continues at coordinate 465 of JBGUNW010000274.1, read as the reverse complement.
GTTGGTCAAAATTCTGCTCATCCCGCTCATCGTCGGCATTGGCTACGAGCTCATCAAATTCGCCGGACGGCACGATAATATTCTGACTCGAATCATTTCCGCGCCCGGACTGTGGCTCCAACGCCTGACCGTTCTGGAACCGGATGACGAGATGATCGAATGCGCCATTACCGCGCTCAAAGCCGTCATTCCCAACGACGGAAGCGACAAAATCTGATTTGGAAAAGAGGAGATCGTTTTGGAAGGCATTGCACAACAGGGCATTCAAGCGTTTGAGGAACTGATCGAGGTTGCCGGGCTGACCGCGGGGCAAATCCTTGTGGTGGGTTGTTCCTCTTCGGAAATCGTTGGGCAAACGATTGGTCACGGGTCAAGTTTTGAGGTTGCAAACGAGCTGTTTGAGGCAGTTTATCCGATCCTGAAAGAGAAGGGGATCTACCTTGCCGCACAGTGCTGCGAGCATTT
>JBGUNW010000273.1:0-9983 GCA_045117555.1 Eubacteriales bacterium | reverse complement strand
GCAAAAAAGTTCTCCCCCTCTCGCGGCCTTCTCTCTCCCTTACCAAATCTCCACAAACTCCTCATTCCGATACACCGCGGCGGAGTTATCGGCAAGGCAGAGCCAGTTTTTGCGTTCGGGTTCGGGAACGGCGGCAAGGAAGTCGTCGCGGCGCAAATTGAAGTGCGGGCAGGCGCCGCCGGCGAGAATCCCCAGTCCTTTTTGGCGGGAATAGGGGGTGGGAACGCCGTCCACGGTGCTGTCGGTAAACATTTCCTCAAACCAGCAAATGGCGCCGGCCGAAAGCCCGGCGATCACCACGCCGCGCCGGTAGGCCGAGAGGATCCGTTCGCCAAGTCCGTCGGTTTTCCAATGGTCGAGCATGAAAAGGGTGTCCCCGCCGCCAACGTAAATCAGGTCGGCCGCGGCAAATTTCGCGTCCAGCTTTGCGGGGTCGGGGGAGTGAAAAACGGTCAGGGCAACGTCGGTTTTCCAGCCCAGCTCGCCGGTATAGGTTTTGTGAAAGGTATTATAATAGGGCATAAAGTCGTGGCTCGCCGTGCCGATAAAGAGGGCGCAGGGGCGCTTCTCGCCCGCGTGGGGCGCGGCAAGGGCGGCAATTTTTTTGTCAAGCGGCAGGGTCTCCTTGGCGCGCAGGTCGCCGCCGCCAAGCAGAACGAAAATACGATCGGGCATAGAGAAAAGATCCTTTCGGTTTTTTCTTCATTTTAGCACACGCGCGGCAAAAAAGCAACCGAAAGGGGCAAAATGCCGCGAAATAGGGGAAAATTCAACAAAAAAGAAACGGTTTTCGGCGCGAGAATTGGCAAATCTCACACTTTTCTTTTCCGCCGCCGATATGGTATAATATAATGTAATTTTGTTGATACGGGGGAAAACCATGATTCGAGAAGATTTGCGGAACGTTGCCATTATCGCTCACGTTGACCACGGCAAAACCACGCTGGTGGACGGCCTTTTAAAGCAGGGCGGCGTATTCCGGGATAACCAGGAAACGGTGACCTGCGTGATGGACTCGGGCGATTTGGAGCGCGAGCGCGGCATTACCATTCTTGCCAAAAACACGGCGGTACACTACAAAAACGTGAAAATCAACATTATCGACACGCCCGGCCACGCCGATTTCGGCGGCGAGGTGGAGCGCATTCTCAAAATGGTGAACGGCGTTATTCTGCTGGTAGACGCCGCCGAGGGACCCATGCCGCAAACGCGCTTTGTGTTGCAAAAGGCGCTGGAACTGAACCACCGCGTGATCGTTTGCATCAACAAGATCGACAAGCCCGACGCGCGCCTGGGCGAGGTCGAGGACGAAATTCTGGAACTTTTAATGGATCTCGGCGCAAACGACGAACAGCTGGATAGCCCCATGCTGTATTGCTCCGGCCGTGCCGGAACGGCAAGCGAAAGCCCGGACGTTCCGGGCGAGGACCTGCGCCCGCTGTTTGAAAAGATCCTTTCCTACATTCCCGCGCCCGAAGGGGACGAAAACGGCGATTTGCAGCTGCTCGTTTCGTCGATCGACTACAACGATTACGTCGGGCGCATCGGCATTGGGCGCATCGACCGCGGCTCGATCCGCGTGGGGCAGGAGGTTGCCGTTTGCAACTACCACAATCCGGGGCAGCTCAAAAAGACCAAAGTGGTGTCGCTTTACCAGATCGACGGCCTTGCGCGCGTCCCGGTGGACAGCGCCAACGTCGGCGACATCGTCTGCTTCTCCGGCGCGGGCGACATTACCATCGGCGATACGCTGACGGCGGTGAACAATCCTCAGCCGCTGGAATTTGTCAAGGTCTCCGAGCCGACCATGGAAATGACCTTTTTGGTAAACGACAGTCCGTTTGCCGGCAAGGAGGGCAAATTCGTCACCTCGCGCCAGCTGCGCGAGCGGCTTTACCGCGAGCTGCTCAAAGACGTTTCCCTGCGTGTGAACGACGGCGAAACCACCGACGAGTTCCGCGTTGCGGGTCGGGGGGAAATGCACCTTTCCATTCTGCTGGAAACCATGCGCCGCGAGGGCTTTGAGCTTGCCTGCTCCAACCCGCGCGTGCTGTATAAAGAAATTGACGGCGTAAAGCAGGAGCCCATGGAGCGCGTCATGCTGGACGTTCCCAACGATATGGTGGGCGTTGTGGTGGAAAAACTGGGTCAGCGCAAAGGCGATCTGATCTCCATGAACCCGATCGGTTCGCGCACGCGCATCGAGTATGTTATTCCCGCGCGCTGCCTGTTCGGCTACCGCTCCGAATTTTTAACCGCCACCCACGGCGAGGGCGTTATCAACTCCATTTTTGACGGCTACGCGCCCTACCGCGGCGAAATTCAAATGCGGTTTACCGGCTCGCTCATCGCTTCCTGCGCCGGCGAGACCACCCGCTACGGGCTTTATAAAACCCAAGAGCGCGGCCAGCTCTTCGTCGGCCCGCAAACGCAGGTCTACGAAGGCATGATCGTTGGCGAAAACCCCAAGTACGACGACATTGCCGTCAACCCTTGCCAGAAAAAACAGCTTACCGCCATCCGCTCGGCCGGCGCCGATGAAAAACTCATCCTGACGCCGCCCAAAATCTTTACCCTGGAAGAAGCCATCGCGTTTATCACCGACGACGACCTGATCGAAATTACGCCAAAGTCGATCCGCCTGCGCAAAAAGACCCTGAATACCGAACTGCGTATGAAGGAAATGATGCGCCGCCGCAGAGCTTTAGAGGCAAATAAGTGATTTTAGGGTAAGGTCGCGAGAGGGGGAAGAACTTTTTGCAAAAAGTTCTTCCCCCTCTCGCGCTCTCCCCTTTTTCAAAAACTCCAACCACAGGTTGGGAGTTTTTGAAAAGGGTTTTGTCCTCTGCTCCGGGTGGGGCTTTATTTTTTTGGGCATTACAAACCCGCTTCCGCAAACCAAAGAATTGAAACCCGGCTTGCCGGGGCTCCGAACGGGGCTTTATTTTTTTGGGCATTACAAACCCGCTTCCGCAAACCCAAGAATCGGAACCCGGCTTGCCGGGGGGCACTTGAAAAAGCGAGGCGTTTCTGTTATACTGTTTAAGGAACTTTTTGAAAAATAAAACGGAAACGCCGTTTTTTTAACTTCATTTAAGGTCGGGGCGTTACAATAAACCCGGATGCCGAAAAAGGAGGAACGAAATTATGCGGATTTTACTGGCGGAGGACGAGCGTTCGCTTTCGCGTGCGTTGGTTGCCATTTTTCAAAAAAACAACTACTCGGTGGACGCGGTTTACAACGGCGAGGACGCGCTCGTTTATTTGCAGTCCGGCAATTACGATGTTGCGGTTTTGGATATTATGATGCCGAAAATGGACGGGATCACCGTATTGAAGAAGATCCGCGCGGCGGGCAGCCAACTGCCGGTTCTGATGCTGACGGCAAAAACCGAAGTGGACGACAAGGTTTTGGGACTGGACAGCGGGGCAAACGATTACCTCGGAAAACCCTTTGATACGAAGGAATTGCTTGCGCGCATCCGCTCGATTACGCGCAGTCAGTCGGTTGCCGATACCAAACTGCGCATGGGGAATATTACGTTGGACAGAGCAACCTTTGAACTCTCCTCTCCCACCGGCAGTTTCCGGCTTGCCAACAAGGAGTTTCAAATGATGGAATTTTTAATGTCGAATCCGCGCCACGTGATTTCCGCCGAACGGTTTATGGAAAAGATTTGGGGTTACGATACCGAGGCGGAACTCAACGTGGTTTGGGTCTATATTTCCTATTTGCGAAAAAAACTCACCGCACTCGGCGCCGATATTCAGATCAAAGCTTCCCGGAACGCGGGATATTCTTTGGAGGAAACGGTATGATCAAACGGTTGAAAATCAAGTTCATTGCACTGGCGCTCTCGGCGCTGTTCCTGTTGCTTGCCCTGATCGTTACCGGCATGAATTTGCTCAACTACAACGAAATCGTAAGGGACGCCGACGTTACGCTCTCCATTCTTCCGCAGGACCGCGGCGAACCGCCCGCCAATCAGGGGCAAGGCGAACCGCCCGCCGATCAGGGGCAAGGCGAACCGCCCGCCGATCAGGAACAAGGCATGGCCCCGGAGGAGCGGCCGCTCCCGCCGGGAATGTCGCCGGAAACGCCCTTTGAAAGCCGTTTCTTTTCGGTGCTTGTAAACGAAAGCGGCGAGATCACCGCGGTGGAAACAAGCCGGATCGCCGCGGTGGACGAGGAAGCCGCCGTCCGATACGCGAACGCGGCCTTGCAAAAGAGCGGCGCGCGGGGTTTTGTGGGGGATTTCCGCTATCTCCGCGCGGCCGAAGCCGGCGGCACCCGCCTCACCTTTCTGGATTGCGGACGTAAATTGTCGCTGTTTTGGAATTTCGTTGCGTTCAGCGTTGGCATTTCCCTGTTGGGGTATGCCGTTACCGCCGTTTTGATCTGCTTTTTTGCAGGCAGGTTCATCCGCCCGGTTGCCGAAAGCTACGAAAAGCAAAAGCGGTTTATTACCGACGCCGGACACGAGATCAAAACGCCGCTCACCATTATCAACGCAAACGCCGACCTTTTGAAAATGGACCTTGGCGAAAACGAATACCTGGACGATATTGAAAACCAGGTCAAGCGGCTCTCGGGGCTGACGAACGATCTTGTTTCCCTTGCCCGCATGGAGGAAACGCAAAAATTGCCGCAAATGATCGATTTTCCCGCGTCCGAGATCGTTCTTGAAACCGCCGCGCCCTTCCAAACGCTTGCAAAGGCGCAAAGCAAGGAGCTTTCCCTGCGCGTTCAGCCGGGGCAATCCCTGCGCGGGAACGAGAAAGAAATTTCACGGCTGGTATCCATCCTGCTGGATAACGCCCTGAAATATTCCCCGGAGAAAAGCCGGATTTTGCTGACGTTTGAAAAGCAGGGGCGCAAGACGGTTTTAACGGTTGAAAATCCCTGCGCCGCCCCAATCGCCGGGGAGGATCTGCGCCGCGTGTTCGACCGTTTCTGGCGCGCCGATCCTTCGCGCAACTCCCAAACGGGCGGCCACGGCATCGGTCTTTCCATGGCGCAGGCGATCGTAACGGCCCACGGCGGAAGGATCGCCGCAACATCCCATAACGGAAACGACTTTATTATTACGGCGGTTTTTCCGGCGTAAACCATTCTTTTTGCCGCCCGGCAGCCGGGCGGCAAAAATTTTTCAAACAATTTTTTTGCCTTTAAGGTTCATTTAAGTTTGGGCGTCTATAATCAAGACAGTTCAAGCGGGACACCGTTTGAAAAAACAACGCAAAAAGGAGAAAAAATCATGAAAACCACCGTAAAATACCTGGTCGCGCTTCTGGCGCTTCTGCTGGCGGTATCGCTTGCCGCCTGCAATCAGAATTCCGCCGGAACGACCGGAACGAACGAGCAAACCGGAACCACGGATACAAGCGTCGGGCAAAACGAAATTGCCGATATTTCGGAAAACTACGCTTCCGCTTTGTCGGCAACAACGGCGCTGGTAAGCTCCCTGACCGAAGACCAGAAGAATACCGCGGTTCCCGAGGACTGCACGACCGGTGTTTATACCATTGAAACAGCCGGAAACTACTATTTTACAGGCACGCTCACGCAGGCGATCACGGTTGCGAAAAACGCCGGCAACGTTCATCTCTATTTAAAGGACGTTACCCTTTCCGTGGAGGACGGTAGCGCAATTTCCGCAAAGGCAGGCGCAAACGTTACCATCACCCTGATCGGTTCCAATACGCTTTCCAACAGTCTTGGAAGCAAGGAAAAGGATAAACACGTGATTGACAGCAAAGAGAATCTCGTCATCAACGGTACGGGAACGCTGACCATCCACTCCACCAAATCGGCGATCGCCTGCGACGGGACCTTTATCGGGCTGGGGGGAACCATCACCGTAACCGCCGTCAAACACGCCGTAACCGCCGATTCCATCTATTTGAACGGCACAACGATCAACGCCGAGAGTTGCGGCAAGGACGTTCTGCACGCGGAGAGCGATTACGACGCCGTGGAAACCGCCCCCGAATTTGACTACGCCAAAGGGTTTGTTTATATCGAGGACGGCGCCATCAACACGGGGACGGTGCTGGGCGACGGCATTCAGGCGGACAGCTTTGTTTATATCAAGGGCGGGACCTTCAACCTGACCACCACCCCCACCTGGAACAATTCCTACGTTGCCGTTGAAAATCAGGAAAAAGGAATGTTCAGCGTTTCCACCCACCAAAAGGTATCGCGGGACAGCGTAAGAAAGGGCTCGACCTACGCCGCGCTGGAAGAGAGCGTGAAAGGCATTAAGGTGGGCGAGATCGACTATTACCTTGCAACCGATACCGAGCAGGAAAACGAGCTGACCGTTACGAGCGACAAATACGCCATCATCATTGAAGGCGGAACTTTCAATATCAACACGGTGGACGACGCGATCCACGCCAACTCCGGCTCGGTGTTCGTTTCCGGCGGAACCCTGACGATCAATACCAGCGACGACGGCATTCACGCCGACACGAATCTCAAAATCGCTGGGAGCGCCGTTATCAATATTGAAAGCAGTTACGAAGGCATTGAGGCCGAAACCATTGATATTTCCGGCGGCACCACCACCATTACCGCGCTGGACGACGGCGTGAACGCGACCAACAGCAACCTGACCGAAAGTCAGCAAAAAACGGTTTGCCAAATCAACGTTTCCGGCGGTCGTCTGGACGTTACCGTCAACCCGAACGGCGACCGGGACGGCATTGATTCCAACGGCGGCATTAAGATCACCGGCGGCGTGGTCATCACCCGCGGCCCGAACAGCGAAATGGCAAGCGCCATCGACGCGGCAAACGCCGTTTCGGTAACGGGCGGAACGGTCATTGTCATCGGCAACGCGCCCGGATCGGGCGGAAGGTTCAGCGGCCCCGGCGGAAGAATGGGCGGCTTTGGCGGCGGAATGGGCGGCGAAGGAAGCTGGAACGTTGCAAGCAACCTCACCAAAACGCAAAGCAGCTCCAAAGGACTTGCAAGCGGCAGCCATACCGTTACCGTAGGCGGCACGACGATCTCCTATACCAACGCCTATAATTACAGCGGGTACGTCACCGTTTACGCGTCCGGCTCCGCAACGATTAACTGAAAAAACGAAAAATCGTTCACGGAACCCCTTTTGAAAAAGACCGGGGACTTGGAAATTTTCCAAGTCCCCGGTCTTCTATTGTTTGAGCGTTTGCTTTTCGCGCTCTTATCTGTTTCCCACATAGCGGGCAAAGTTGACCGCAATTTTACGGTAGAAGGTTGCCGCCGCGGTCACGTCGCCGGTAAACACCTGCGTGCAGTTGACGTCCAGGTAGTATCGATCGTATTCGTTGTCCGATGCTTCAATTTCCCATACGGGGTCGGCGTTTACCATAGAGTAGGATTTCCGCACGAATTTTGCGTCGCCCTTGTAGCAAAGATATTCGGTAACGGTAAACATCGGGATCATTTCGTAATCGGTGATATGCACCGTCATATCCCGCGTTACCGGGGAGTTCATTTCCGCGCAATCCCGGATGACGTAGGAGTTGCCGGGCAGGCCGGTTGCGGCGTACTCGCCGATGATGGTGTTGTGATACATCAGCAGAGTGCCAAGCTCGCGGTCACCGATCACAAACGTGACCCGATGCTGGTTGGGATCCTCTTTGAGGGCGTACAGATCGGTTTTATCGTCGCTTTCGCGCACCACCAGGGTCTTTCCTTCCTCAAAGAACGGCTGGTTTCCGGCTTTGTCGCGGTAAAAGGTAAAGCCGGTGTCGGAATTAAAATAGGTGCTGTCTTTCAGCAGTTCGCCGCGGAAGAAGGTGTCCTGGGCGCCAATCTCCTGCTCAATGCCGTTGACGTAGTAGTGAACGCGGAAGAAGACCGGCACGCGGTCCAGGTTGTCCTTGCGGTAAACCGAGAGGTCTTCGGTCAGGGAGAAGGACTCGTTCGGATCGATCTCCTGGGTGCCGGCCGTATCGCGGTACAAAACGAAGCCCGCGCCGTCAAAGCGGATCTCGGCGCCGTAGGAATAATCCACACGCTCAAAGGTTTCCAAAGTGCCGTCGGGGGCAACGTCGTAGTAGGTCACGCTCACCTGCGCGGGCGGGAGCTGCTTGGCGCGAACGTAGATCGTCAGCCCTTTTTGAACCGTCACGCTTTCGCCGCGGGCCAGCAGAACGGAAAAGTCCGCGTAGAGAGAAACGTCCATATCGGGGTAGGTGTCGGCAAACATGACCTCGTCGCCTTCGGTGCAGGTTTGGGTGATGGGGGTGCCGTTGTAAACAATGGTAACTTCCACGGCGGAATCCCCGGTCGGCGGGTCGTCGCCGTTTCCGCCGTTCCCCGTGGTTCCGTGAACGGTGGTTGGGGCTTTCCCGCAGGCGGCGAGCAAAGCGAAACAGCAAAGCAGACAAACCGCCGCAAACAAAACGGCGAGCCAACGGAAGTTCCGGTTCTTTTCCATAAACAAATCCCCCTTTTGCGTTTGATTTTCACCTTTATTATACTTCCGGCACGGAAAGTTGTCAACAAAAAAGTCGCGTTTGCGGCAAAAAAACCGTTTCCCCGCAAAAAATGCGGGTTGCTTTTCCACAAAACGCGCGAATGGCGAGCGGAAAAGATTGTAAAAAAGAGATATTGACAGAACCCGAAAAGTGTGATAGAATAGCGGCATAAAAAAAGAGGAGGCGATTTTATGCAACGGAATTTGAGCGGAAGAACCGCGCTGACGCGCCTGACCATTGCCGCCGTGTTCATGGCGCTGACCATTGCGCTTTGCTCGTTCAGCATTCCGGTTCCCGGCGGGCATTTGTACCTTTGCGACGTTGCCATTTGCACCGGCGCGCTCTTGCTGGATCCCTTTCTTGCCTTTGTGGTAGGCGGGGTGGGCGCGTTTTTGGGGGATTTGATCTTTTATCCGCTGCCCATGTTTGTTTCCCTCGTTACCCACGGGTTGCAGGCGGTGCTTATTTCGCTGTTTGCGCGCTACATCCTTCAAAAAAAGCCGAAGCTCTCCTCAATCGTCGGGCTGTTCCTCGGCATGGTGGTTATGGTGACCGGCTATTCGCTGGGGCGGGCGTTTATTTACGCAACGCCGGAGTACGCGGTTCTCAAACTCCCCTACGAGATCTTGCAAGCGCTCATCGGCGCGGTACTGGGCTATCTTCTTTACTGGCATACCCCGCTCAAAAAGCTCTACGACCGCATGACGCTGAATTAAAAAGAAGAAAACCCGCCCCCGGGGCGGGTTTTTCGTTTCGGACGAAAAAAAAGGGAGAAACGGTATTGACATTCCTTTTTAAATACTGTAAAATAAAAGCGGAACCAAATAACGAAAAAGGAGATTTTTACCATGGATCAACAAAATCAGCAGCCCCAAAAAACATCATTCGGCATTACCGACATTATTGTGAAACTGCTCCCCATCCTTTCCATCGTCTTCCTCGCCCTTGGAGTGCTGGCTTTTGGTTACTATTTCATTTCCGGCATTGTTGCCGCGGCGCAAGCCGGCAGCTTCGGCTGGTTCCTTGACGGGGTTGTTTCCGGCATCCAGCGCCTCGGCTTCAATCTCTTTGCGGCGGCTGTTCTCGCCGGCATCAGCAAGCGCATCTCCGCTCGGTAAAAAATCGGGGCCCGGCCGCGCCGGCTGCGATGAAATCGCAGCACAAGAAAGGGAAACGCGCATTTTGCGCGTTTCCCTTTCTTTTTATGCCCGCGTTCCGCGGGCTGGCGCGGCCCCCGGCAAGCCGGGTTCCAATTCTTTGGTTTGAAAAAACGGCTTTATAACACGAAAAAATAAAGCCCCACCCGGAGCCGAAAATAAAATCCTTTTCAAAAACTCCCAATCCTTGGTTGGGAGTTTTTTGAAAGTGGGGGGACGAGCGCGACCACCGCCGGTGGCGGAAGCAGGGAGCGCGAGGAGTGACAGCGGTCGAAAAGCGCAAGGATCGGCGCGAATGCGCCCGCAGCGTTTTTCGGGCACCGCAACAGGATAGCGCGAGGGGGAGAAAAC
>JBGUNW010000272.1:0-3747 GCA_045117555.1 Eubacteriales bacterium | reverse complement strand
AACCTCCTGCGCGTCGGCAGGATCCGCTTTGTCGCCAAGCTCGGTAAGCGTTTTTTCGCTTTGGAAGATCACGCTTTCGGCACGGTTGCGGGTATCTACCGCTTCCTTTGCCTTTTTATCCTCCTCGGCAAACTTTTCGGCATCCTTCACGGCGCGGTCGATATCCTCTTTGCTCATGTTGGTAGAAGAGGTGATCGTGATGTGCTGTTCCTTGCCGGTACCCTTATCCTTTGCGGTTACGTTGACGATACCGTTTGCGTCGATATCAAAGGTGACCTCGATTTGCGGAACGCCGCGGGGAGCGGGCGTAATGCCGTCCAGGATGAATTTGCCGAGCGTGGTGTTATAGGCCGCCATTTCACGCTCACCTTGCAGAACGTGAATTTCAACCGAGGTCTGACCGTCGGCCGCGGTGGAATAAACCTGACTCTTTTTCACCGGGATGGTGGTATTGCGGTCGATAATGCGGTTGAAAACACCGCCCAGCGTTTCAATACCCAAAGAAAGCGGCGTAACGTCCAAAAGCAGCAGATCCTTGACCTCGCCGCCCAAAACGCCGCCCTGAATGGCCGCGCCGATGGCAACGCATTCGTCCGGGTTGATGCCCTTGAACGGCTCTTTACCGATAAACTTCTTTACCGCTTCCTGCACGGCGGGAATTCTGGTGGAACCGCCGACGAGCAGAACTTTGTCGATCTGTCCGACCGAGAGGCCCGCGTCGGCAAGCGCCTTTTTTGTGGGAACCATGGTACGCTCCACCAAGTCCGCCGTAATACGATCAAACTCGGCGCGGGTCAGGGTTGCCTCAAAGTGGAGCGGCCCTTCCGCGGTTGCCGTAATGAACGGCAGGTTAATAGACGTGCTGGTCATGCCGGAAAGCTCGATTTTGGCTTTTTCGGCCGCGTCGCGCAATCTTTGCAGAACCATTTTATCCTTGCGCAGATCGATCCCGTTTTCGCGCTGGAATTTATCGGCCATCCAGTCGATCACGCGCTGGTCGAAATCGTCGCCGCCGAGATGGGTATCGCCGTTGGTGGCAAGAACCTCGAACACGCCGTCCGAAATTTCCAGCAGGGATACGTCGAACGTGCCGCCGCCGAGGTCAAAGACCATGATCTTCTGGCTGGCTTCTTTATCCATGCCGTAGGCAAGCGCCGCCGCCGTGGGCTCATTGATGATCCGCAGCACTTCCAATCCGGCGATCTTACCGGCATCCTTGGTGGCCTGACGCTGTGCATCCGAGAAATATGCCGGAACGGTGATGACCGCCTGCGAAACGGTAGTTCCCAGATATGCCTCGGCGTCGGCTTTCAGCTTTTGCAGGATCATTGCCGAAATTTCCTGCGGCGTATAGGCCTTTCCGTCAATGGTGCGCTTATTGGCGGTGCCCATTTCGCGCTTGATGGAAATAATGGTGCGATCGGGGTTGGTGATCGCCTGTCTTTTTGCAACCTGGCCTACCATGCGCTCGCCCGTTTTGGAGAACGCCACCACCGAAGGAGTTGTTCTTGCGCCTTCGGGATTCGGAATTACGATCGGCTCCGCGCCTTCGTAAACGGCCACGCAGGAGTTTGTAGTGCCCAAGTCAATACCAATAATCTTTCCCATAATACAATACCTCTTTTCGATAGATTTTTCAAATTTTATCAATTGGCAACTTTGACCATTGCGTAACGAATGATCTTATCGCCTTTGCGGTATCCCTTTTGGAATACCTCAACGATCTCGCCTTCCCCGTAGGCGTCGTCCTCCACGTGCATGACGGCGTTATGAAGGTTGGGATCGAACGTTTCTGTTTCAATTTCGGTAATTCCCATTTTGGAGAGCGCGTCCTCGAACGCTTTTTCGGTCATTTCCAGCCCTTTTTTCACCGCCTCGTAGTTTTCGGAGCCGGCGGCGCGCGAAAGGTTATCCAAAATCGGAAGAATATTGCCGATGCAATCAGCGTATGCGTCAGCATAAACGCCTTCTTTTTCTTTTGCGCTCCGCTTGCGGAAGTTATCGTATTCCGCCATCATGCGCAAATATTTTTCGTTGGCCTCGGCCGCCTCCTTTTTGGCCGCTTCCAGCTGTTTTTTCAGCTCGCGGATCTCGGCCTCCGGCTTTTTGGCGGTCTTTTTCTTTTCGTTTTTCTCACCGGCAGAAGTTTCATCTTGCCCGGGGATCTGCTTTTCTTCATTCATTGCTCTTTCCTCCGTCCTTGATTTGCTGATTCGGTTGGATCAGGTTTTCAATATTTCCGCTCAATCCTTCCAGCGTTGCAAGCACTTTTGCGTAATCCATGCGCCGCGGGCCGAGCACGCCGATCGCACCGAGCGTTTGCCCGTTTTTGACGATTGGTTTGAAAACCAGCGCCGAATTGTTCATCACCTTCACGCTACTCTCCGAGCCGATCAGCACGTTGATATCGTTCTCGTTTCCATTTGCGGAAACCAAATCCAAGATATCGTCCTTTTTTTCCAGTGCTCCCAAAAGCGCGCGAAACTGCTGGGTATCGCTGTACTCCGGGTATTGGAGCAACTGGTCAATTCCCGCAACGCGCACCTCGCCGGAATCCAGCTCGTTCAAAAGATCGTAGATCACCTTGATGACCGGCCCCACCATTCCGCTGTCGGTCCCCATGGTGCTTTCCAATTCCATAATAATCGGAAGCGTAATGCGTTCGGCGGTCAGATTGGCCAGCGTTTCGTTCAACACCCGGGTCAATTTTTCAACAGCGGCTTCTTCCAGCAAAAACTCGGTGTGGATATGTTTGGATTTGACCGCGCCGGTTGACGAAACCGCAACGAGAATGAAATGCGACGGATCCAGAAAAATGCCTTCAAACTTGGAAATGCTGACCGATCCGCTCCGCGGCTGAATGGCAATGCCCGTATAATTGGTCAAGCTGGAAGCCAGATGCGATGCGGCGGAGAGAATTTGATCAAGCTCCCCCATTTTTGCGCGCAGAAGCGCGTTGATCTGCGCGATTTCCTGCGTAGTCATTGCGTAATGCTCGATCAGAGAATCCACGTAAAAGCGGTAACCAAGCTCGCTCGGAACACGCCCGGCGGAAGCGTGCGGCTGTTCCAAATAGCCCATTTCCTCCAACTCGGCCATTTCGTTGCGAATGGTTGCGGAGGAACAATTCATGCCTGCCGCTTGCAAAATGGATTTGGAGCCCACCGGCTCGCCACCCTCGATATGCGCGTTGACAATGGCTTTGAGAATTTGCTTTTTGCGCTCGCTCAATTCGCCCGTCTTGCCCGACATGATTGGATCCTCCTTTTTCGATTTTAGCACTCTGTTTGTTTGATTGCTAACTCTACGATAATAATTTACCACCTTTTTTCTATTTTGTCAATGCTTTTTCAGAATTTATTTGTGAACGAATTGTAAACATAAAGTTCGAGTGCTAAAAAATGAGAGCTTCACCTCTAAATTTCATTTTTCCGTTCTTTTCTCCTTTCATTCGGAAGAAAAAATGATTTTGCCGCAAAAAAATCGTATGGCAAATTCCGACGCGCTCCGATCCATCCCGCAAAATGTTGCTCTTCCTTTTGCCCCAAAAGCGCCAATTCAAACGGAAAAACACGAAAAAAGATGCTTTGCCGACAGCGTTTTCCCTTTTTCCCCCTGCCGCATTTCGACCGAATATACCCGAAAAACGCTGTAAAATAAGGTAGAAATTCGGAATGAAACGGAGGAATGCTTTATGCAGGGCAAAACCGGAACGACGAATGCCGAAACCCTGACCGAAAAACTGAA
>JBGUNW010000271.1:0-1834 GCA_045117555.1 Eubacteriales bacterium | reverse complement strand
TTGTTTTACAACAAGATTTTCTCCGTCACCTTCGACGAGGACTTTGCCACAGCGACGGGCACCAAGGCGAGTGTTTACAATCTTTTGATTGCGATAATTATCGCCGTGATTATTGTTATCTCGATGAACCTGGTCGGATCGCTGCTGATTTCGGCGCTGATTATTTTCCCGGCGCTGTCGGCTATGCGGCTGCTCAAAAGCTTTAAGGCGGTCACTGTTTGTTCGGCATGCCTGTCGGTGTTCTGCGCGGCGCTGGGTATTTTGATTTCTATATTATGGGGAACACCCGTCGGTGCAACGATTGTCGCCGTTAATATCCTTGTATTTGCGCTGTTCTCACTGTTCGGCGCGGTAAAGGGTGGATTTAAAAAATGAGCTTGTTCAAAAAGCTGTTTTGCTTGCTGTTGGCGGTTCTGTTTACACTGTCTGCCGGCTGTGCCGCTTCCGGCGGCGATGACAAAGCCGCGAACCGTGATGTGCAACAGAGCAAGAAAACGATTGACCAAATTCTTGCCGAGTCAAAGGCGCAGCAAAGCTCCGCGCCCGAGGAGGTCAAGGACTATCCTGCCTTGGACGTTTCAGCGGACGTGGACTTGACAACGCTGAACAGCAATATGGTGTATTCCACGGTGTTCAGCATGATGCAGTCGCCTGAGGAGTATGAAAACAAAACCGTCAAGGCAGGCGGTACATTTGATGTGACCACCGATCCGAAAACCGGCAAGATGTATTATTTCTGTGTCGTAGCCGATGCCACTGCCTGCTGTGCGCAGGGCTTGGAATTTGTCTGTGAGGAGGATGTAAACTACCCCGATGATTTCCCGGCGACCGGCGCACCGATTACGGTGTGCGGCACCTACGGCACCTATGAGGACGACGGCAAGCCGTATTACGGATTGCTTAACGCCACAATGGCTATTGACAAAAGCATACAATTTGCTATAATAAATCTACTGCCACCGGGTAGGAATGCAAAAATGAAAAGCATTCGTTCACAGCGTTAGGTCTTTGAAGCTGTGAAGCGAATGCTTTTTTGTTTGGCTTTTTGAGAGGAGAATTTGATGCGATTTATCCGTTATTTCAGCTTGACGGAGCGGCTCATTTGGAGCGTTTCCGTTGCGGCTGTTTTGATTGTGTTTTTACTGTTTGACCGCGCCAACTGGCTGTATCCGTCGGCGGCGGTTATCGGCGTGAGTTATATTATTCTCAACGCCAAGGGCAATCCGCTCGGACAGGCGCTCGGTCTGGTTTTCAGTCTTTGCTACGGATTTATTTCCTACGGCTTTGGCTATTACGGCGAAATGTTGACCTATCTCGGCATGACGGCGCCGATGGCGCTGTGGGCGCTGATTGCGTGGCTGCGGCACCCTTACCGAGGCAACCGCGCAGAGGTAGCCGTCAACCATATCAAAACAGGGGAGATGGCGCTGGCGTTGCTGCTGAGCGCGATGGTGACAGTGGTGTTTTATTTTCCTTTAAAGCATTTTAATACGGCGAATTTATTGCCGAGCACATTGTCGGTTTTCACGAGCTTTCTGGCGGTCTATCTCACCGCGCGGCGCAGCGAATGGTTTTCGCTTGCCTATGCCGCCAATGATGTCGTGCTGATTGTGCTGTGGTCGCTGGCGTTGGCGCAAAACAGCGCGTATGCGTCGGTTTTGGTCTGCTTTTGCGTGTTCTTTATCAACGACATTTACGCCTTTTTCAGCTGGCGGCGCATGCGCAGGCGGCAGGCTTAGATACGGCTTTGCTCCAGTGCTTCACAAAACAGGCGGACGCCCTCGTCAATGCGCTGTGTTTCTATGCCCGAAAAGCTCAGAGCAAAGGATGCTGC
>JBGUNW010000270.1:0-1548 GCA_045117555.1 Eubacteriales bacterium | reverse complement strand
GGCGTTACGCCTGTGGAGGTCAAGGAAATCACCTATCAGGCGGTCGCCTATCTCGGCATCGGCAGGGTGTACCCGTTTTTGCAGGCGGTCAACGCTGTCTTGGCGGAGCAAGGCGTGGCGCTTCCGTCGGAGGGACAGGCGCTGTCTACAACGGAAAACCGCCGCGAGCTGGGCACACAGGCGCAGGTGGACATCTTCGGCGAGGGCATGCGCGACTTTTGGAAATCCGGCGCCGAGGAGGTTAGGCACATCAACTACTGGCTTGCCGCCAACTGCTTCGGCGATTACTACACCAGAACCGGTCTTGACTATCGGCAGCGCGAGATGATTACCTTCTGCTTTTTGGCGGCGCAGGGCGGCTGTGAGCCGCAGCTGACCGCGCACGCGGCGGCAAATATGCGCATCGGCAACGATAAGCAGTTTTTAATCAGCGTTGTGTCGCAGTGCCTGCCGTATATCGGCTATCCGAGAAGCCTGAACGCGCTTGCCTGCATCAACAAAGCGGCTGAAAACGATTAGCCTTTTTCATTATATAAGCAACACAAAGCAGCAAGGCTCAGCCATGGCCTTGCTGCTTTTTTGTGTCAGAGATTCTGCTTGATGCTGTTGAGGGCGCCCTTTTCAATGCGGCTGACCTGTGCCTGAGAAATGCCGATTTCGGCGGCGACTTCCATCTGTGTTTTGCCGCGGAAGAACCGCAGTGCCAAAATCCGCTTTTCGCGGTCGGAAAGGTTGGTGATGGCTTCCTTGAGCGACAGCTCCTCCAGCCAGGTGGTGTCGTCGTTTTTGTCACCGATTTGATCCATGACATACACCGTGTCGTTGCCGTCGGAGAACACCGGCTCATACAGCGACACCGGCTCCACCACCGCCTCCAGCGCCAGCACAACGGTTTCCTTGGGAACGTCCATCACCTTGGCAATTTCCTCCACGCTCGGCTCGCGGTTGTTGCGCGCGGTGAGCTGTTCCTTGATTTGCATGGCGCGGTAGGCGGTGTCGCGCATAGAGCGCGATACGCGCACGGCGTTGTTGTCGCGCAGATAACGGCGGATTTCGCCGATGATCATCGGAACGCCGTATGTCGAAAACCGCACGTCCAGCTTAGCGTCAAAATTATCAATCGCCTTCATCAGCCCGATGACGCCGACCTGAAAGAGATCGTCGGGGTTCTCTCCTCTGCCGTTGAAGCGCTGAATCACCGACAGCACCAGCCGCAGGTTGCCGTTGATCATTTCATCGCGTGCACGCTTGCGCTCGGCGGGCGTGCCGTTCTTGATGATGTGCAGCAGCTTGCGCTTTTTGTCCTCGCTGAGCAGCTTCAGGCGTGCGGTGTCGACGCCGCAGATTTCCACTTTTCCGTATTGCAAAAAATATCCCTCCGGCTTGTTGATACTGAAAGTATTGCCGAAGGGCGCGCAGTTTATGCAGCGGAAAAGAGCGGCACTTCTTTTGCAGGAAGATTGCCGTGCGTTTCAAGCGCTGTGCCTATCCGTTTTTGCCGAGTATAAATCATATAAAACGATAAATTTTTAAAGGTTTTTTAAGCTT
>JBGUNW010000269.1:0-6117 GCA_045117555.1 Eubacteriales bacterium | reverse complement strand
GCCTTTTTTGCCGGCGATTGGAAAAGTTATTTTTCCCTCCATTCGGTGATCTTCCATAACGTGGCGCTGTTCCCGTTCTTCTTCTTTTCCTTTGGCAACCTTTGCCGGCACGATACCAAGCGGGATCTCAAAGTCATCACGCTTGCGTTTGCCGGCTATGCGGTCGTCAGCGCTACGGTTGCAAACTTGTTTTCCATCAACTTCAACAATTTCAAATCCTGCAATGCGCCGTTCCTTGAAAACGTAAGGCTTTCGCTGGTCGGCAGTATGGGCTGGTTCGGGCAGTTGATCTATGTCCTCATCATCGGGGCAGGGACGATCGCCGTGCCGATCCTTGCGTATCTGGTGCTCAAATTGTTTGAAAAGATCATTTGCAGTACGCGCATCGGCATCATTGCCTCTTCGGTCACCACCGGTCTGGTGGCGGTCGGGCTTCTGCTCTGCATTTTCAACAAAGGCATAGGCGCGCTGATCTGCTCGCTCGTTTCTATGGTTGCAACCGCAATGGTCCTTCCAACGCTCATCAATTCCATCCGGCGAAAAGAGGTCAAAAATATTCTGATCTCGTCGGCTTTTGCAGCCGTCAATATCACCGCCATCGTTGTTGAATATTTCGCCCTTTGACAATTGTGAACAGTATGTGAATTATTGAAAAAAACACTTGATTTTTTTCCAAAATAGGATAGAATAAACAATAGAGTTAGCACTCGGAATGTTCAAGTGCTAAAATCTCGTCGAAAAAGACGATTTCCAAACGAAAAAGGAGGAATGTTCCATGAACATCAAACCGTTGGGCGACAGAGTGGTCGTCAAACTTGTAGAGGCCGAAGAAAAAACCAAAACCGGCATTTTCCTAACTGCCTCGGCGCAGGAAAAGCCGCAGGTGGCAGAGGTTGTAGCCGTTGGCCCCGGCGCACATACCGAGGAAGGCAAGCTCATCCCCATGGAAGTGAAAGTGGGCGATAAGGTCATTACAAGCAAATATTCCGGCACCGAGGTCAAGGTGGACGGAGTAGAATATACCATCGTCAAACAGAGCGATATTCTCGCTGTGGTTGAATAAGAAAGGAGATTGAATCCATTATGGCAAAAGAAATTCTTTACGGAATGGAAGCGCGCAACGCGCTGGTTCGCGGCGTCGATCAGTTGGCCGACACCGTTAAAATCACGCTTGGTCCCAAGGGCAGAAACGTGGTACTGGATAAAAAATACGGCTCTCCGCTCATCACCAACGACGGCGTGACCATCGCCAAAGAGATCGAGTTGGAAAACGAGGCCGAAAACATGGGCGCGCAGCTCGTTAAAGAGGTTGCCACCAAAACCAACGACGCCGCCGGCGACGGCACCACGACCGCAACGCTTCTCGCGCAGGCGTTCGTGCGCGAGGGTATGAAGAACGTGACCGCCGGTGCAAACCCCATGGTGGTTCGCAAAGGCATGAAGAAAGCGGTTGACGCGGCTGTTGCGGCGCTGATCGCCAATTCCAAAAAGGTCAACGGCTCGGCGGATATCGCCCGTGTCGGCACCATTTCCGCCGGCGACGAAGTCATCGGTCAGCTGATCGCCGACGCGATGGAAAAGGTCACTTCCGACGGCGTTATCACTATTGAGGAATCCAAATCGGCCGATACCTATTCCGAGGTCGTGGAAGGCATGCAGTTCGACCGCGGCTACCTCTCGCCCTACATGGCAACCGATATGGATAAAATGGAAGCCGTCATCGACGACGCTTTCCTGCTCATCACCGATAAGAAAATCTCCAATATTCAGGAGATCCTGCCCCTGTTGGAGCAAATCGTCCAGTCGGGCAAAAAACTGCTCATCATTGCCGAGGACGTTGAGGGCGAGGCCCTGACCACGCTGGTGCTCAACAAACTGCGCGGCGTATTTAACTGCGTTGCCGTCAAGGCGCCGGGCTTTGGAGATCGCCGCAAGGAAATGCTGCAAGACATTGCTATTCTCACGGGCGGGCAGGTCATTTCTTCCGAGGTCGGTCTTGAACTGAAAGATACCACCGTGGATATGCTCGGCCATGCGCGCCAGGTCAAAGTCAATAAAGAGCATACCATCATTGTTGGCGGTTCGGGCAACCCCGACGCAATCAAAGCGCGCGTAAACCAGATTCGCACGGCAATCGAGGAGACCACTTCCGATTTCGACCGCGAAAAGCTGCAAGAGCGGCTTGCCAAACTGGCCGGCGGTGTTGCCGTTATCAAGGTCGGCGCGGCGACCGAAGCCGAAATGAAGGAGAAGAAACTCCGCATCGAGGACGCGCTCAACGCCACCAAAGCGGCCGTGGAGGAGGGCATCGTCGCCGGCGGCGGAACCGCCTACCTCAACGCCATTCCCGAGGTTGCCAAGGTGCTTGACGCAGTGGACGGCGACGAGAAGACCGGTGTTCGCATCGTTCTTAAAGCCCTGGAAGAGCCGGTGCGCCAGATTGCCGCGAACGCGGGATTTGACGGCGGCGTGATCGTGGATAAGATCATGAACAGCGGCAAGGTCGGCTACGGCTTTGACGCTTATAATGAAACCTACTGCGATATGGTCGCGAGCGGAATCGTCGACCCCACCAAGGTCACCCGTTGCGCGCTGCAAAACGCGGCTTCCATCGCTTCGGTCATTCTCACCACCGAGTCGGTCGTTGCCGATAAGAAGGAGCCCGAACCGGCGCCCGCACCCGCGGCCCCCGGCGGCATGGGCGGAATGTACTGATCTCAAAAATTCCGAAATCACCGCAAAAGCGGGAACGGCAAAACGCCGTTCCCGCTTTTTTCTGTAGATTTGTCAAGCCTTTGTCAGTAAATTTTTTAAAAAAATTTTATAAAATTATGAAAGCAAGGAATAAAACGGCTGAAATTTGAAGATTGAGCAAGCGAAATCGAAAATTTCAGCCGTTTTACCGCCCGGAGGAATCAATCAGATCCAGCCCTCGGCCTTCATCAATTCCTCGCGCTTTTGCATGGGAGTAAGCCACCTTGTTTTCCCGTCCAGGGACTTCAACGTTGAAATCGGGATATTATTAGATCTTCTCAAATATGCTGCCATCTGTCTTTGGAGATCCCCAAAGGAATAAAACCGAAGAAAACGATAAAAACGTTCATTATCGTTCCGGTGAGATCTTTCTACTTTACCGTTATGCCTTGGAGTTCTCGGCCGAATCAACTGATGAAGAATCCCGGTTTTTTCGCAAAATCGGTCAAAGATATGTACCCGGTTCGTTTTTACAACATTGGTAAATTCAGAACCGTTATCCGTTTGAATAATTCTTGGCCGATAGCCGAAAAAGCGAATTGCCCGGATCATAAAATCTACGGTGCTGCTCCCACTTTGTTCTTCGTATGCGTAAAGGAACCTTTGGCGAGTTGCCTCGTCAATAACGGTATATTGATAATACCGACGGGCCAGCGGATCCCGGCTATTATTGCATTCACCGGGAACGTACTTCACATCAAGCTGCCATTTTACACCGATCCGGCAAGGCGTATCATTGGGCTTGGGTTTGTACGGAACCCGAACCCTCTTATTTGCATAAAAGCCCATACGTTTCAGGACTCGATACAAACTAACCGGATTCCGGGAATAACCGAACCGTTGCCGGAGTTTTCCGTACAGCTCATTCAATCCGGCTTCTGGGTTTCTCCGGATCAAGTTCCGGATATGTTCCAGCTCTTCCTGGGTATGAGCTGCCGGGTGGGGCGTATGCGGGCGGCAAGATTTATTTTCCAACGAGGAAACCGTTCCGTCGTAACGCTTTTTCCAGCGGTAGATCGTACGCTCGCTAATATGGTACCGACGGGCAACAAACAAAATATCCCCGGTACGGTACAATAAATTCAAAACACGTTCTTTTTCCTTTGCGGAAAACCTTGAACTATACTTTTTCATACAAATACCTCCTTGACCTTAACCTTGGGCCGAAACCTTGACCTTTTCAAAAACTTATGCTATAATAAAGAAAAAACAAAAAAAGGAGAACCAAAAAATGGGAAAAACTTGTGCCATATGCGGAAAGCCCAGCGGAATGTACTTCTTTTGCCGCGAGTGCAGCGAACTAAAAGAAGCGGGAAAAATTGTAAAATGCGAAACTTGCAAGAAATGGCACCGGATCAACGAGCCGTGCGATTGTGTTGTGGAAGAGCAACCGGAACAAACAGCCGGTTTGAGGTGCTTAACCTGTGACAATGAGGCAACACCTGGCTTTCATTTTTGTATTGGATGTTGGAAAAAATACAAAGGGAAAGAACTTTATCTAAAAATAACAAATTGTTCAACCATTGACAATTTGGGAGCCGAATATACAGGAAGATATACAACAGATGACGGTCACGTCGTAAAAAGCCAACCAGAAAGAGAAATAGATAACTACTTATTCAAAAACAAAATATCGCACAAATACGAAAAAGAAGTTCCATACGGGCCTGCAAAAGAACAAGTAATAACGCCGGATTTTTACCTTGAAGATCAAAAAATATATATAGAATACTGGGGATATGGACCAGAAAACAAAAAATATAAAAACATAAAAGAATTCAAGTTACCAATTTATAGAGAAAAAGGACTAACTGTAATTTGCGTATATCAAGAAGATAACAAAGATATGAATAGCGCACTTGATAGAAAACTACAATTCTACGAACCCGGAAAAATCAATTTTTTAAGCGAAGAAGACCAGAAACTACTCGCTTCACTTTCTTAATAATCCCCCAGCGGTAAGACTTGATCTTGCCGCTTTTTTTATCGGGCCGGAAGGCCTGGGAGCATTAGACGAAACCTTGATAATAACGAGTCCGGCGGCGCGCAAGCGCGCCCGCCGGATCAAGGTTCGTTTTCCGGCTTTTTTGGCTTCCTGGATCGCACTTTCGGCGAAAATGCGGGTCCAAAAGCGCCAAAAATGCCCGTTTTGCCGAAATTGGCAGAACGGGAAAAAGCAGGGTGTCCCCTGCGTTCTTTTTCGTCATTCGGTTGTAGCGTGTTTCTACTCTCTCGGCACTGCCTCCGGATCGTCGTCCGGCTCGCTGAACAGCACAAAGGCGTCGTCAAACAGGACGAACTTCAAGCAGAAGTCATACATTTCGGCGGCAACCTGCTCGTCCTCCACCATCACCATCAGCTCGGTGGGGACGCCGCGGGAATAGATCACGCGCTCGCCGGATTTGAGAATATACTTAATGACATAGTTGACCACCTTGCCGTTTTTAACGTCGCGGCGGTTGATAGGATCAAAGGTATTTTTACCAAAACGATCAAAGAAAAAAGAGGATTGCAGCCGGTTCTCCCACTTGCGTTCTTTTATGCTGTAAGCACGGGTGCTTTTCAAAGTACCGGGGAGCTCGCCCTGGGGAATAAAGCAAAGGGCGTGAAAATGCAGGCGGTCGCCCTCGTCTCCACGTTCAAACACTCCCATATACTTCCAGCCGCGCCGGGTTTGGAAATTGGAAAAGCACTTCCGAACTGCCGCCCGGAAGGTTTCTTCGTTCATCTTTTTTTCGTCGTAGGTAATGGTAACAAAGTAATTCCACTCGTTCAAAAATGCCTTGTCCCGGAAACGACGTTCCCGGAGATAGGCATTGTGCCGAAAACGATCGATCTCCTTCCGGATCCAATCGGTATACAGGCCGAAGACGTCGCCCAGCTCTTCCACCATATAAACGCTGATCCATGCAACCAGATCCTCCGGCTTCCACTTCTTCCGCTGCTTCATAGCGGCGAAATACGCCTTTTCAAAGTGGAGGTCCGTGCCGTCCTTCATTCGGCGTACGCGGGAGGTCGCCGGCGCCTTCTGGATCGGGCAAGCAACAAAGTGCTGGCCATCGTGCCGGACTTTCATGGTATCGGCATATAAGCCGGTTCTGGAGTCGTATGTTAAAATCTTCTCGCCGGTAACGGTTGCGGTAGCGTTCATAGCGGGTTTCCTTTCAATTATAACAGGATTTTTGGAAAATGCAAGATAAAGTTTTTGGCGGGGAGAGAAGGGGTAGCCGTCCCCTTCTCATCCCCATAAAACATACAGCGGAATGCGTTTGTAAGCTGATACCCCTCTCACTCCCCTCTGCCACTCCTCGGCGCGTTCGTGCAACAGCATACTATGCTGTTGCCGCCGAGGGTGGAGCCGGG
>JBGUNW010000268.1:0-1752 GCA_045117555.1 Eubacteriales bacterium | reverse complement strand
CGGCCCGGGAGACGATGGCGCCGCCGGATTTCACTAAAGGACTTTGAGATATCTTCTCGAGGTCCTTTTTCTTTTAATCTTTTTGCGTATTTTGTCGAATTTCAGCATTTTTCTCCCATCCGCAAATGCGCTCTTTGTCAGAGAAATTCGTGTTTTTCGGGCTTTTGATCTTGTGTTTTATTAAAGCGCTGAGTTGCTTTTTTTATTATGTATGTGATAATATAATATCAACAGTTGTTAATGTCTTGGCGCCTGTGCACGCAACGGTGTGCGTTTGGTGCAAAAGGGAACTCGTCAAAAAGACAAAAGCTATTTGATCTGAGATGGTCTCGTTGGGATCGTTCGATGAAGGAGGCAAATTATGAGTAAAAAACAAACTGCGAGGCTGTCGCTTTTAACGTTCGCTTTTGTGATAACGATCGCGTTCGTGTTTGCAATGGCGTATGCGCCGACCGTCGCGTCGGCAAACGCGGCGGGGACGATCAGTACCGTTAACGGCGAAGCCTATACGCCCGGTACTTTCGTTGAAGTACCGTATACGGGGAGTGGCGGCGTCACGCTGACAATCGAATCGACTCCCGCTTATTCGTATATTGATTATTTGAACATGGTGAATGGTGCGCCGGATTCCAGCCTTGGTCCGCAGGCTCCCAGCGAGCTCGGGGAGTATTGCGCAAGATTGCATGACGACGACAACAACGTCATAGGCGACGTGTTTTTCAGGATCGTTTTGGCGGATATGACGGACGTCAGCGTCGTTCAAAACGGCACTTTGACCTATACCGCCGAGGCGCAAACCGCAAGCGTGAACGCCTCCGCCACGACGGCGGACGGAAGCGATCCCGTCTTTAAGTACAGCCTCACTTCCGGTAGCGGATATGACGATACCGTCCCGAGTTTTACGGAGGCGGGAAGCCATACCGTTTACTACAAAGTTACGGCGCCCAATCACAACGACGCAACGGGCAGTTTTACCGTAACGATCGGCAAGGCGCCCCTCACCATCACGGCGCAAGACAAGGCGACCGTTTATGGAAGCGCTGCGCCTTTGTTTAACGTTGTGTGCGCCGGTTTCGTCGGCGGACAAAACGAGGGGTACCTCAACGGATCGCTTTCCTTGTCCTGCGCGTACGATACGACCGATCCCGATCATAGGAATGCGGGCGAGTACGATATCGTTCCGTCCGGGTATACAAGCGACAATTACGAGATCGGATTTGTTAAAGGAACTTTGACCGTTGCCCCCAAGACGCTTACCGTTACGGCAAACGACCATACGATCGGTTACGGTGACGAACCCACAAACAATGGGGTAAGCATTAGCGGTTTTGCATACGGGGAGGAAATGAGCGTTTTGGACGGGGGTCTATCGTATGCATACGGTTATACGCAATTCGGCGACGTCGGCAGTTACGCCATTACGCCAAGCGGGTTTACCGAGGGGAATTACGTCTTTGATTACGTCAACGGCACGTTGACCGTTCAAAAGGCGACTCTGACCGTCACGATCGATTCACAAGAGGTTTATTACGGCGACGAGGCGAATCCCTTTACTTATACTATTACCGGTTTTGTCAACGGCGAGACCGAAGAGGGCCTTCGCGATGCGGGCGCGC
Organism: Eubacteriales bacterium; assembly: GCA_045117555.1. GTDB lineage: Bacteria > Bacillota > Clostridia > Oscillospirales > CAG-272 > UMGS1865. The sequence continues at coordinate 136 of JBGUNW010000268.1, read as the reverse complement.
TTTCCGGAACGCTTACGATGACCAGCGAATACGAACCGGGACTTGACCCCGGAACGGACGGCATTTACGTAGAGGAAAACACTCTTGTCGCAACCAATTATGAGTTTAACGTCGTGAACGGTAATATACACTCGGT
>JBGUNW010000267.1:0-3843 GCA_045117555.1 Eubacteriales bacterium | reverse complement strand
GCTCATACCTTTACAGTAGAGGCGCTCGGCGTCTACGCCCATAGTTTTCTTTGCTATCGCTTTAATCTGTCCCGCGCCCTTTTTCTTCATTTCCTCGGGAATGTCCTTGCCGTACAGATTCTCGAGCATACGCGCTGCTTGGTACTGATTTGTTACCCATACGTCGGATTTATTGAAATAGCGGGCAATCTGATTTTGTTTTACGCCGTAGCGCTCTTTGAGTTCGTCGAATACCTCAACGTATTCTAACGCGCTCATTTCTTTGCGCTGTACGTTTTCGGCAATCTGCATAATTATTAAATTGCGCTCGTTGATTTCGAGTGTTACGTTACACTCAATGTGTGGAAGTCCGAGGCGCTTTACAGCCTCATAGCGTCGGTGCCCTGCGATTACCTCGTATTTGCCGTCGGATCGTGGCGACACTAAAATCGGATTTATGAGGCCGTTTGCCTCTATGCTGTCGGCCAGCTCTTGCAGCTCTGCGTCGCGCTCGTTGCGAATGTTTTTTCCGCTGACAATTTTTGACATTTCAATAATTTTAAACATAGTTTTTCCCCCTTTATGCTTACGCGCTTTTGCGCTCTCTTATTACTTTTTCCGCGCCCGTCCTCATGCTTTTCTCGATAACGCGCTTTGCGTCGTCGTTTCTCTCGAATACCTCGAGCGCCTCTTTTTTCGCCCTCTCGTGATAAAATCCGAAACGCGTTACATGCGGGAATAATTCGCCCGGCAGCGTTTCCTCATACTCTACGTAGTAGATTGGCGAGAAGTAGCGGTTTAATTCTGCTTGCTGTACGTCGGTCATTTTTCCCCCTCGACGAATTCGCCGCCCGCCTCAAGTCGTAACATTATCGAGCTGTCGGCGTATACCTGCCGGATTTGCGACGCCTGCAGCTCCTGCGCTTTTTTCATTTCCGCTATGCTTTCGCCCATGCTGTCAACCCGTGCCCGTGTGATTGCGTTATCGTGGAGCACTCCACACGCCAGCAGTAACGCTATGAATAGCAGCAACGCGTCAACGAGCATTAACAAACACGCTTTATTCTCGCTCATTTATTCACCTCCGGGAGCCCGTGCGCCCTGCGGTAGCGGTTACACGCTGCGAGCCTGCGCTCGGTCTTGTGCGCTGCGTCGTACTCTTTCTGATGTGCGAGAATTGCGGCGCGGTGTTTTTCGTACTGTGCGCGGCGGTAGGCTGCGTCGTACGGTTTTTTATATTTCGTGGCAAATGCGCTCATTCGTCCACCTCCGCAAAACACGCCGGCACGATATCCGGGAAGTATGAAAGTTTGAGGAAACGCTCGTCGGTTACAAGCGGGTGCTCCTCTTTTGCCGCCTCGAGTGCTGCCTGCACCTCGGGGCGTGGGCTTTCTTTTCTCTCGCGTCGCTCGAGTTCCTCACGGCAGCGAGCAAGCGCCGCATGGTCGAAAAATGCAGCCTTGCGGCCGCGGTAGTCGTTCTCCATTGTGCGGTCAAGGTCAAGTTTTTTCGCCAGCTCGTAAAAACTCGGTATAGTGATTCCGAGCGCCGTTGCCATTTCCGACGCTAAAAACTTGCGTTCGTTTTCGGGGTGCTGTGTATAATTAAACTTTTCACGAATGTTCATTTTTCCGCCCCCTCGTAGTAAACGCGCAGCCCGAGATCTCGCGCAAGCTGGTGCTCGATTTTTGCGCCCGCGCTTTCCTGCCAGTTGTGGAGCATGTATACGCCGTCACAATCAACAAGTAACTTAATATCGCGGCGCATATAGTCCAGCCACGAGCCGCCCTCTATTTCCTCGGCGGTCGGGTTTACGACCTCGCAGCCGCTCGCCTCGATTATCCGCTCGGCGAGGGCGAATTCGTCTTTATAAAACGGGTTTCCCGTTATTTTTCCGCTGATGTAAACTTTCAATTTTTCCCCCCTAGATTTCTATAACCTCAAAACTATAATTTTTGTACATTTTGCCGTTGCGTATGCACTCAACAAGCCGGCTCTTTTTCAGTTTCTTAAATACGGGATTTAAGAATAACTCGCACGCGTTGCGATACGTTGTGCGCTCGCCGGTCGCATTGTCCGTTACGATATACTCGTAAGCGTGCCGCGCGTTTGCTTTCTCGGGTAAGCTACCCGTATATACGAGCATTTTGTCGCACTTTCTCGCGTAGTTAAGTTCGCGGTTTATGCGGCAATGCAAATAACCCGTTACGCTGTCGTAAATCACAAACGCCGGCCGTGTTATGTATTGCTCTATAACGTAGGTCGCCGCGTCCTGCGCTTTCTGCTCCCGGTCTGCCGTGCAGAAGTCCTGCCCGCGCTTGCTCTTGTTTATGCACTTATACGCGATAGTAAAAAGCAAGGCGTACATTTCGCCCAGCGCGTCGGCTCGGCCGTTCCTATAGTCATATTGCAGATTGAGCAAACGCTCATTGTCATTTTGTGGCGCGGCGTAGTGCGGTAGTTTCATAATTGCCCCCGCAGCTCACGCCGATAGCTGGCGCCCTCAATTTCCACAATGTCGGCCGACTCTACCAGCCGGTCGGCTGCAGCCACGCCCACGTATTGCAGAAAATCGGCCTTGTTAAAATTGCTAATTAATACGGTCGGTTTGCGCGTGTTATAGCGGGCGTTTAATACTTGGTATAACATGTATTTTTCGTCCGCTGCAGAAAACCCGCGCCCGATTTCGTCGATAACGAGCAAAGGCACGCCGCCGTAATAGCTTACAATTTGCTCCTCGGTTTCGTGAGCGGTAAACGATTTTGCGCGGCGCAGCTCCTCGACAATATCGGGAGCCGTGCGGTATTTTCCGCCGTACTCTTTAATGAGTGCGCAGGCGAGGTGTGTTTTACCCGTTCCCGCGCTGCCGAGCATACAAAGCGAGCGAAACAACCGGCGCTTGATTTTTTGCAGGAAGTCGCGAGCCGCTGCTAATAGTTTTTTCTGTGGCTCGGTTTCTGCCTTGTAGGTGTCGAGGCTCTCGCGCTGGTAACGCTCCGGCACGCCCGACTTTTTGAAACGCTCGGCGCGGTCTTGTGCTGCCTGCTCGGCCTCGTAGCGCTCTATTTCTGCGTCGTGTTCCGGGTCTAACTCGAGTTGCGCAAACTGTGCAAAGTAGTCTTTTATCCCCCCCATAGCTGCGCCCCCTAGTTAAACGCGTTCTCGTATGCGGTCGTCTGTGCGTCCGCGCCGTTCTTGTAAATATTGCCGCTTTTTTTGTCGTCGCAAGCCCATTTCGCGCAGGTCGCTTTCCATGATTTCATAGCGCTTTTTCCGACTTTCCAGCCGTTCCCCTCGTAGTGATAAAAGAATTTGTTTACGTCGATTGCGTAGCCTTTTTCTTTACAGTAGGCGGCTACTTCCTCAAGTGTCGGTCTTTTCATGCGCTCTTCGGTCGCTTTTTTTGCCCCTGCGTTTTCTGCGTTTATCTCGCAGCGGTGGCGCTGTTGGTCGATTATGTCACGGCAGATTGTAAACGCCATATCCTCAACTTCGGTCAATCTGTCGGGAATAATGCCGTACAAGCCGTAACGGATAATAGCCGCTCGCAGCTCGCCGCGTTGTTTTGTATCTTTGATTTTTTCGAGTATTACCTCGAATGTTTCGTAGTATTGGAAATATGCTTTTTTCATTTTTGCGCCTCTTTTTGTTTCGCTGTCATGGGTAGCCATTTTTCAAACTCTTCGAAACATAATTCGGAGCAATCTTTTTTCGGGTCGTATCTGCCGCAATTTGCGCAGCTCTTTTTTATTTTTTTAGTTTCGTTTTTTTTCACTTTTTCCCCCTCGTAACGCAGCGCCTCGCGCTCGTATATCTTTTTACATAGCCGCAAACACGCGCCCGGGTCTTTGGATATATCGAGCG
>JBGUNW010000266.1:0-12811 GCA_045117555.1 Eubacteriales bacterium | reverse complement strand
TTATCCTCGTCGGTCACGCCTTCCAGTTCGGCAATAACGAAAAGCCCCAACACCGACGCTTTACGGACTTTGAGCGGGCGGTAGCTTCCCTTTTCTTCCAGCCAGAATGCGGGAAGCGCGGCAAGATCGCGCGGGGTATCGCAAAAGGATTCCAACTTGACCGCACCGCGAAAGCCGTGCGTATTGATGATCTTTCCGCATTCCAGATATTCGTGTTTCATACGCGCGCTCCTTTTTTCCCGGATTTTGATACCGTTGTTATTATAACACGCATCCGAAAAAAATGCAACGCTTCGACTTTATTTTTTCATTTTTCGGCTCTTTTTTTCGCTCGAAATGAAAGATTCAGAAAAAATTTACAAAAAGGACTTGCAACCATGGCCTTTTTGCGGTAAAATAAAGTATCAAAAAACAAACGGAGGATCTTGTTACATGGATTTTACAGCTTGGCTGATGCCGATCATGCTGGTCGTTCTGATCGTGGTATTTTACTTTTTCGGCATTCGTCCGCAAAAGAAAAAGGAAAAAGAAGAAAACGCAATGCGCAACAATTTAACGGTTGGCGATGAGATCACCACCATTGGCGGCATTATCGGAAAGGTCGTCAGCATCAAGGAAGAAACCTGCGTGATCGAAACGGCGCACGAGCGCACCAAAATCCGCATTCTGAAAACGGCCATTGCCCGGGTAGACGTGAAAGCGGAGGACGCGGCAGACTGACACTCCCCCTTTCCTTATCCTATCTTGCATAAAATAACCTTTGCGCGCATATTTTGGAAACGAAAATGCTGCAAAGGTTATTTTATTTTGATGCAGGAGGACACTTTATGAACCGTTCCCGAACAAAAAAAGTGAAAAGCGCAAACAATATCTCCCCTTCCGGGTGGAAATCCACGGCGGTTGCTCTGGGGCTGTCCGCCGCCGTCGGCGCCGTTTTGATTCTGATTGCCGCCGCGCTGGCAAACTTTACGCCCGATCCCGGACGAATGATTCGCCCCTTTGCAATTTGCGCCGCGGGATTGACGTATCTTTTTGCGGGCGTAATTGCCGCAAAACTCCGGCCGGACGCTCCTTTGGCGGCGGGAACGGTGAACGGGTTGATCCTTTCTGCTTTGGCGCTGCTCTTATCCCTGCTCTTTCGCAAAGCGGCAACCGCTTTTCCCGCTTATGTTACGGCGCTGCTCCACGCCGGAATGATCCTGCTTTCACTCCTTGGAGCGTATTTGTTCGTTTTGAAAAAGAAGAAGCAACCGCGAAAAAAGAAACGGAAACGCGGATAATTTACCAAAGGGTGTGTGAAAAACGCACCCTTTTTTTCTAATTTTTCCCGATTTGTTTACCGTCTGTTCATATATAATTTTAAAAATATTGTATACTATGAATAGAAAGAATGATGAAAGGACGCGGCGGGCGAATGAAAAAGTTGTCTCCGTTTTTAAAACCTTACCGTAAGGAAACCGTACTGGCTCCCTTTTTCAAGCTGCTCGAAGCCGGCTTTGATCTTCTCGTGCCGCTGATCGTCAAACAAATCGTTGACGTTGGCGTTCAGAACGGGGACAAGCCCTATATTTGGAAAATGGTGGGTGTTCTTGCCGCGTTTGCCGTTGTGGGCTTGATTTGCGCCTTAACGGCGCAATATTTTGCCGCGCGCGCCGCGGTCGGGTTCGGCACTTCGCTCCGGAGCGAGCTTTTTCGCAAAATTCAAAGCTTTTCCTATCAGGAAACCGACAAAGCCGGCATTGATACGCTGATCACCCGGATGACCTCGGACGTCAATCAGATCCAATCCGGCGTCAATCTGTTCCTGCGGCTGTTGCTCCGCTCCCCCATTATCGTTCTGGGCGCGGTGGTTCTGGCGTTTACCGTAGACGTGCGGGGCGCGCTCGTTTTCGTGGTAGTCATTCCGTTGCTTTCCGCGGTGGTCTTTTCCCTGCTTTTGATCGGTTTTCCGCTTTACCGGCGCGTGCAAAAGGATTTGGACCGCGTAACCGGGTTGACGCGCGAAACGCTGACCGGTGTGCGCGTGGTTCGCGCGTTCCGCAACGAAAGCCGGGAAATTGAGCGGTTTGAAAAAGCCAATCGCGCGCACCGCAACGCGCAAAAACTGGTGGGAAATCTCTCGGCGTTGATGAATCCGCTCACGCTCCTTTTGGTGGACGGCGGGCTGATCGCGCTGTTGCTCTCGGGAGCCGTCCGCGTGGAGGCGGGCGCCATGTCAACCGGCTCGGTCATTGCCCTGACCAACTATATGGCGCAAATTCTGATTGAGCTTGTTAAGTTTGCAAACACCGTTTTTACCGTAAACAAGGCGCTCGTTTGCGCGCGCAGGGTGGAATCGGTTTTAGAAACGCCGGGCGGTATGCCCGAACACAATACGGAAAAGGGCGAAACGGCAACGGATGCCGACGCGATGGTTGCGTTTACAAACGTTTCCATGACCTATGCCGGTAACGCCGCGCCCTCCCTTTCGGGCATTCGGTTTTCGGCAAAGACGGGTGAGGTCATCGGCATTATCGGCTCCACCGGGTCGGGTAAATCCACGCTGGTCAACCTGATTCCCCGCTTTTACGACGTATCAAGCGGTTCGGTGCGCGTACTCGGCAAGGACGTTCGCGATTGGGATACGGAAGATCTCCGCAATCAAATCGCCGTCGTTCCGCAAAAGGCGGTCCTCTTCCGGGGAACGGTACGCTCCAACCTGCTTTGGGGCAACGAAAACGCCACCGATGAAGAACTTTGGTCTGCGCTGGAAGCGGCGCAGGCAAAAGATTTTGTTGCCGAAAAGGAAGGCGGGCTGGACGCCCCCGTGGCGCAAAACGGCAAAAACTTTTCCGGCGGTCAGTGCCAACGCCTGACCATTGCGCGCGCGTTGGTACGCAAAGCGAAAATTCTGATTCTGGACGACAGCGCGTCGGCACTCGATTACGCAACCGAGGCGGCTCTACGCGCGGCTCTGCGCGCTTTGCCCGAAAAGCCGACTGTTTTTATCATCTCTCAAAGAACGGCATCTATCCGGCACGCCGATCATATTCTCGTTTTGGAGGACGGCCGTGCGGTCGGTCTCGGAACGCATAGCGAGCTGTTAGAGCAATGCCCGGTTTACCGCGAGATTTATGATTCGCAGTTCAAAAAAGGGGGTGAAACCGCATGAAAGCCCCCAAAAAGGTCAAACAATTCAATAAAAGTACCGTGCGCCGCGTTCTTCGTATGCTGCGCCCGGAATGGCCGTTTTTGCTGCTCTCCCTTCTTTGCGCCGCCGTTTCCTCGGCGTTGCTTTTGGTCATCCCGCTTTTGGTCGGAAACGCCATTGACCTGATGATCGGCAAAGGAAGCGTAGATTGGAACGGCGTTGTAAAAAACGCCGTTCAGATCGGCGTTTGCGCCGGCATTACAGCTCTTTCGCAATGGCTGATGAGCGTTTTGAACAACCGCATGGCTTACGGCATGGTCTACCGCCTGCGCAAGGAGGCCTTTGAAAAACTGCAAAAGCTCCCCGTTTCCTACCTCGATTCGCATTCGGTCGGTGAGATCGTCAGCCGTATCATGACCGACGCCGAACAATTTACCGAAGGACTTTTGCTTGGCTTTAACCAGTTCTTTACCGGCATGATCACCATTTTCGGCACGATCGGCATTATGCTCTCCATTCAGGCGTCGGTTGCGGCGGTCGTCATTTTCATCACACCGCTTTCCCTTTTCGTTGCTTCTTTTATCGCTTCACGCACCTACAAGCTCTTCCGAAAGCAATCCGAAGTACGGGCCGAGGAAACCGCTATGATCGACGAGTATATCGGCAACAGCAAAGTGGTTGCGGCGTTCGGGCAGGAAAAAGCCGCGCAAAAACAGTTTGACGAGATCAACGGTCGCCTGCGGAAATGGTCGCTCAAAGCCCTGTTCATTTCCTCTACAACAAACCCCAGCACCCGCTTTGTAAATAACCTTGTCTATGCCGGCGTTGCACTGGCGGGAGCCATGCTCTGCCTTTCGCCGGGAGCCGCCTTTACCGTGGGACGGCTGACGGCCTTCCTTTCCTACGCAACGCAATATACCAAACCCTTTAACGAAATTTCCGGCGTGATTGCCGAAATTCAAAATTCACTTGCCTGCGCCGCCCGGATGTTTGAACTACTGGATGAAACGCCCGTTCCGCCCGACGCGGAGAACGCCGTTGTACTGAAAAACGTTGACGGGACCGTCGCGCTCTCGGACGTTGCCTTCTCCTATACGCCCGAACGCGAGTTGATCCGCAATTTGAACCTGCAAGTAGAGGCGGGACAGCGTATCGCGATCGTAGGCCCGACCGGGTGCGGCAAAACAACGGTGATCAATCTTTTAATGCGTTTCTACGACGTTGACAAGGGCAGAATCCTCGTCAGCGGCACGGATATTCGCAACGTCACGCGCGCTTCCCTGCGCGCCTCCTGGGGCATGGTCTTGCAGGAAACCTGGCTGCGCGCCGCGACAGTTCGCGAAAACATTGCTATGGGAAAGCCGGAAGCAACGATGGAAGAAGTGGTTGCCGCGGCCTGCGCGGTTCATGCCGATTCTTTCATTCGCCGTTTGCCGCAGGGCTACGATACCGTTCTCGGCGAAAACGGCGGCTCGCTTTCGCAGGGGCAAAAGCAACTACTTTGCATTGCCCGCGTTATGCTTGCGCCGCCGCCCATGCTGATTCTGGACGAGGCGACCTCCTCCATTGATACCCGCATGGAACTGAAAATTCAAAACGCTTTTGCCGAGCTGATGCGCGGCAGGACCTCCTTCATTGTGGCGCACCGCCTTTCCACCATCCAAGAAGCGGACGTCATTCTCGTTATGCGTGAAGGCAGTATCGTGGAGCAGGGCTCCCATAAAGAACTTTTGCAAAAAGGCGGATTTTACGCCGATCTATACAACAGCCAATTTGAGAAATAACTTTTTTACGCTGATCACAAAGGAGAAACAATGCTGAACCTCAATCACATTACCAAGGAATATCGCACGGGCGATCAGACCGTACGCGCGCTGAACGACGTTTCCATTCGCTTTCGTCGGCAGGAGTTCGTTTCGGTCCTCGGCCCTTCCGGGTGCGGGAAAACGACGCTGCTCAACATTATCGGCGGGCTGGATCAGTACACCAGCGGCGATTTGGTGATCGACGGCGTTTCCACAAAGCAATATAAGGAGAAGGATTGGGATACCTACCGCAACCATTCGGTTGGTTTCGTGTTTCAAAACTATAACCTGATCCCCCACCAAACCGTTCTTGCAAACGTGGAACTGGCGCTCACGCTTTCCGGCGTTTCGCGTGCCGAGCGCCGCGAGCGGGCAATGGACGCCCTGAAGCAAGTCGGTTTGGAAGACCAGATGCAGAAAAAGCCGAACCAGATGTCCGGCGGGCAAATGCAACGCGTTGCCATTGCGCGGGCCTTGGTCAACGATCCCGAAATTCTGCTTGCCGACGAACCCACCGGCGCTTTGGATACGCAAACCAGCATTCAGATCATGGAAATTCTGAAAAGCATTTCCAAATCCAAACTCATCATTATGGTAACGCATAATCCCGAGCTTGCCGAGCAGTACTCCTCCCGTATCGTGCGCCTTTTGGACGGGCAGATCGTGGGCGATACGGCTCCCCTTTCCGCCGCGGAACCCGCACCCGCAAAACCAGCCGAAGAAAAACAGGCAAAGAAAAAGAAAGCCAAACGCTCCATGTCCTTCTGGACAGCGCTTTCGCTCTCCCTTACCAATTTGCTTACCAAAAAGGGGCGCACATTTATGACATCGTTTGCCGGGTCGATCGGCATTATCGGCATTGCGCTCATCCTTTCGGTTTCTTCGGGCGTGAATAACTATATCAACTACGTCCAGCGCGATACGCTTGCAAGCTACCCGATCCAATTAGAGGAGGAAAGCACCGACATTTCCGCGCTGATCACCACCATTATGGGCGCGCGCAACGAAAGCGCGACCGAAAAACACGAGGGCGACTACGTTTACGAGAGCAGCGTGATGGTAGATCTGATGAACTCGATCAACAGCGTGGAAACGAATCATAACGATTTGGCTTCCTTCAAAAAATATATAGAGGAACACCCCGATAAATTTGACCCCTACGTAAGCGCCGTGCAATACAGCTATCATTTTAACTGGCGCATTCTTACCAACGATATCTCCGGTGCCGTGATCAAATCGGATACTGCGGAACTGTTTGAAGCCATTATGGGAACGGATCCCGGGATGATGGGCGGCTCGATGATGACCTACAACTATCGCATCTGGCAGGAAATGCTGCGCGGTAAGGGCAATGAGCTTGTCAACTCTCTGATCCCCGAAGAATACGATGTGATTTACGGAACACTGCCAACTTCCAAAAATGAAATTCTGCTGGTTGTCAACGAAAACAATACCATCAGCGATCTCTCCCTCTACGCGCTCGGTTTGCGTACCAAGGATGAAATTCTGCAAACGATCCGCGATTACAACGATGGAAAAATCATTGACACTTCTTCAAGCCGCAAATACACTTACGAGGAAATCTGCAATTTGCAGTTCCGCTTATACCTTGCCTCGGAATGCTACCAAATGAACGATGACGGGACCTATACCGACGCAAGCGCAACCGCCGAAGGACGGGCAAAACTCTTTTACCCGAAAACCGAGGGGCTGGAATTGAAGATTTGCGGTATCATTCGTCCCAAAGCCGGCGCAACCTCAACCGTTCTTTCGGGAACGCTGGCGTACACCGCCGCGCTTGCCGACTACGTACTGGAACAAACGGCGAAAAATCCGCTTTTGCTGGAACAGATCAATCATCCCGAAGCCGACGTGCTGACCGGGCTTCCCTTCAACGGCAATGACGAGGAGAAAATTGCCGCCGCAAAAGAATATGAGGAGTCCCTGCCCGAGGAAGGACGCGTGGAACTGCGCAAACACATTCTCGCCACCCCAACCAAAGAGGAAATTGAAAGCGAAATTCAGAAAATCGACTATGATATGCTGAAACAGGCGGGCATGGAAGAGAAACTGCGCCAATACGGAATTACCGACGAAGAAAGTTTCAATAATTATAAACCGTATCTTTCGTTCTTTTTGAACAGCAGTATCAGCCGGTTGCTGCAAATGCAAAAGGAAATGGAACTTGCCGGCCTTTCCGACGAGGAAATTCTGGAAAAGCCGATCAATGACGAGCAATATCTTGCGATTTATGAAGAAGCCCTTGCCGAAAACTATTCCAAATCCACATTTGCCGACAATTTGAAACTTTTGGGGTACGTAAACGCCGAAATGCCGCGTTCAATCGCCATTTATGCAAATACTTTTGAAAACAAGGATCAAATTGCCAACCTCATCAGCGAATACAATGACAATAATCCCGAAAAAAAGATTGAATATACCGACTACGTTGCGCTTTTGATGTCCTCGATCACCACCATTGTCAACGCCATTACCTACGTTCTGGTGGCGTTTGTGGCGATCTCGCTGGTCGTTTCCTCGATCATGATCGGCATCATCACCTATATCTCTGTTCTGGAACGCACCAAAGAGATCGGCATTCTGCGCTCGATCGGCGCCTCCCGCCGCGACGTTGGGCGCGTGTTCAACGCAGAAACGCTCATCATCGGCTTTGTTGCCGGAACCATCGGCATTGTGGTTTCGGTACTGTTGGATCAAATCATCAACATCATCCTCCGCCACCTTACCGGCATTGCCTCGCTCAAAGCGGTTTTGCCACCGGTCGCGGCGCTGATCCTGGTGCTTATCAGCATGGCGCTCACCTTTATTGCCGGGCTGGTGCCTGCCGGATTTGCCTCCCGCAAAAATCCGGTGGAGGCCTTGCGGAGCGAATAATGCCAAAAAAGATTATAAAAAAGGAAGCGTTTTTAAAAACGCTTCCTTTTTTAACGCTTCGCGGTTATTCGATCTCGCTGTCGCCGTCGGCTTTTTTTGTCCCTTTTCCGAAACGGTTGAAGGAACCGACAATGCGATTCACACCCGAAAAATAGGCAAATGTGCCATCGTATTTGCGAATAATGCGTTCAAATTCGACCACCTCGCGGCGGTTGATTACGCAAATGAGCATGGAACGATCGGTATGCGTGTATTCCCCGCGCACCTGAATTGCCGTGCAACCATGGCGCATGGTGGCAAACAGTTCCTGCGCGATCTCTTCCGGGTGCGTGGTGACGACCTCAAACTTAACGGCACTGCGCGAGCCCTTGAAAACGGTGTCGCTCACCCGCGAAAAGACAAAGATGTAGGCAATGCACAAAAGCACCGGCTGATAAGAATTTTTATAAACGAAGAAGGACAGCAAAACGACCGACGCGTTCAACCCGAAAATCAGCCAGATCACGTTGGTTTCCGGGTGTTTATGGTTGATCAGCGCGGCAACAATATCGGTCCCGCCGGTGCAAGCGTCGTTCCACACCAGCACAATATAAATCAACCCGTTAAAAAACCCGGCCGCAATGGCGGCAAGCAGTTTTCCGCCGGTATCCGTTGCAACAAAGGCGATTTTCTCAATTCCGATCAGGCGCAGAACAAAAAACGAGGCCGAGCTTACCAGAACAAACAGCAATGTGCGAACGGCAAATTTGCGCTTGATTACAAAGAAAGCAATCGCCAAAAGCGGCACGTTGACAAACAAATAGAGATATGCCACGTTAAAATGGAATGCCTCCTGCACCAGCGTTGCAAGACCCATGATCCCCGCCGGAGCAAATTTGTTTTGAAACACGAAAATTTCGTTGACCGAGGCGTAGGCAACCCCTAACAAAACGATGAAAGCATATTGAACCGGAATTGCCCGCGTGAATTTACGAAGAAAACCCATTTTTTCATCCGCCCTTTTTCACAAGATTCAAATTATCATCAATCAAAGCCCCGCAAAAGTTCCGATCGCGGTTACCGCAATCAATATGAAATTTAAGATCATGGATACGAGAAAAGTAATTTTCATCCAACCAACGAGCGAGCGCAGCCCAAACGCGCAAAGTATAGTTGAAATTGTGTTGGCAATGATACCCGCAAAAGCAACCAGAACGGCAATCAGGTAGCCGAACGCGGCCGCAAAGGCAAAACCAAGCGCGTATCCCACGTCCTTGTTCCCGTTCACGTTATCCCGGGTTTGCTGCAACCCAACGCGAACCGAAATTGCCGCCACACAGCAATAAATTGCAGCCAGAGTCAACAGAATTACAAAAACCAGTTTTACAATATCCGACTTTCTCATAACGCCTCCGTTTACAAATGCCTTTTTATTTTCCGTCCGTACCGGGGCGAATCGCTTTCCCGGTCAGTTGCAGGAACGTTTCCAACTCATAAGGCGGAATCAAAAGTTCATATTCCCCGAAATCCGAGCGGATATGCGCCACGCGCACACCTTTGACCGAATAAGCGCCAAGATAGGTTCTGCGAATGTGATATTGCCGGTAGTTCTCGGATCCCGGCGATTCTTCCTTGTTCCAAAAATAGAACAGTGTTTTTCCGACAATCTCGGAAATTCCTTTTAACGAATCCAACGGGATCGCCACCACGCTTTCTACGTCGGCCAGGCAAAGGCAATCGTTTTCAACCCATGCGCGAAAATCAAACGCCGTATAGGTACCGCTTCGCATAACGCCGTTTTTCTGCGTGTAGGTAACGGTAAAAAGATCCATGGAAATCGCGTCCTGCGGCACTTCCAACGCCCGGTACGCCTCCTCTTGCGCCGCCTTGGAACGCTCCCGCCATTCGTCAAGCGCATCCCCCCGTTCGGCCTTTTTCATGCGATTCCGTTCCAGCACGGAAAGAACCACCGAAAGAAGAATTGCCGCAACGGCAAACGTCATGACGACCGGTGAGGTTTGAAAAATTCCCGCAAAAGAGAAATTCCCGACGGAATTTGCCTTCATAATGCCGAAAATCAGTAAAATGCTACCCAAAGCAAGGGATAACGTACGCAACAGCGCCAACCGACGGGAGGGGGCGTTCTGCGCCGCAAGGGTCTGCGCTTCCCCGCTGATTTGATCCAGCTTTTCCAATATTTCCGGCGAGTTGGAACGAACGATAAATTTTTCTCCGTCGATCCGATCTGCGGTATTCAGTATGCCAAAAACGTTTTTTGCCATTTTTCAAATCCTTTCTTTTAATTGCAAAATCCGCTTTAATCGCTGAAATCGCGATCCAAATTCACATAAAAGCGATATTCCGGAAACTTCTGCTGTAAATCGGTACAAATTTTTGCGCAAATCGCCTTCGGGTCTTTTTCCTTGAAATCCACAATAATATCCATAGAAACGGTTTTTGCGTCGTGCTCCATATAAAATCCGTGCATTTGCAAAATTTGCGGGTACTGCCGGAGTTGCTCTTCCGCCGCCTGACGAATGGTTTTGGAAATATCATCCGAGGTATTCGTAGCATAAATACCAACCGTTAAAACCACTCCGAACTCGCGGTAAACGTCGGCCATGATCCTGCGCGTGAGCGTGTCGATCTGCCGGGCTGTCAGGTCGTCGTCAACTTCCACGTGCACGGCGCCGATCAACTGCCCCGGCCCGTAAGTATGCAAAACAAGGTCGTAGGCGCCGTGGATCTCCTCAAACGAGGCAATTTTGGCTTTGATCCTTTCGGCAAGTTCGGAATCGATCCGCACGCCGATCAGCTCGCTGATCGCTTCGCGCATGACTTCGATTCCCGCTTTGAGAATGAAAACCGAAATGCCAACGCCCAAAAAGCCCTCGATATTGTAGCCCCACACCATGGCAACCACGGCAGAAACGAGCGTTGCCAGCGAAAGAACGGCGTCAAAGAGCGCGTCGGTCCCCGAAGAAACGAGCGAGGAGGAATTGAACTGTCTGCCTTTCTTGCGGAAATACAACCCCAGAAAGATTTTGGCAATCACCGCGGCGGCAATGATAATGATTGAATAGATCTTGAAATCGGTTTCCGACGGCGAAATGATTTTTCCAATCGATTCTTTCAGGGCCGTAACGCCTGCAACCAGCATGATCACGGCGATGATAGAGGACGTGATGTATTCCACTCTTCCGTGGCCGTAGGGGTGCTTTTTGTCGGCGCCCTTACCGGCAATTTTTGTTCCGATAATGGTAATAATAGAGGAAAGCGCGTCCGAAAGGTTATTCACCGCGTCCAATACCACGGAAATCGAATTTGCCAAAAACCCGACGATTGCTTTGAAAACGACCAGGATCAGATTGACGCCAATGCCGTGTAAGCTGACCTTGACGATCGCTTTGGTACGGTTTACCGTTTTTTCTTGTTCCATACAAAATCCTTTCCGGCAAATTTGCCGTTTAACGAATAAAGTTTGTAAATACGCGCGCTTCCCGCTCCGGCAAGCCGAACCGTTCCTTTCCGAGCGCGATCGATTTCATTAAAAACATCATATTGCGCGCAAGCGTGCGCAAAGTTTGCATCCCCTCGGCGTCGGCCTCCGCCTCTCCCGGCGCGCGGCCATGGACTTCGTTCCAATAATCGGAGGACGCCACCGGCATACCGCAAATGGTAAAATACTTGTTGAGCTGGTCAAAGGTTGCGGTAGTTCCCGCCCGGCGCGCAACCGCCACCGAAGCGCCGACCTTCATGCGCTTGTCAAAATGCGACGAGTAAAACAACCGGTCGAGAAACGCAACGAGGGAGCCGTTTGCCGAGGCGTAGTAGACCGGGGAGGCGATCACCAACCCGTTGCAAGATTCAAATTTCGGCGCCGTTTCGTTAACAAGGTCTTCAAACACACAGCTCCCTTTTTCGGCGCACTTTCCGCAGGCAATGCAACCGCGCACCGGTTTGTTTCCCACCTGAATGATTTCAACTTCCGCGCCGCCCTCTTCAAAAACGCGCTTCATTTCTTCCAACGCGCGCGCGGTATTTCCGTTTGCGCGGGGCGAACCGTTCAGCATCAGCACTTTCATTCCAATATCCTCCCGAATTTTAAGTTTAAGAATAGGTTATGCGTTTTTATTTTATTGTGTTCAACAAATATACGATTTCCGGGACCTGCCGCAAACGTTTAATCCGATAGTCAACGCGCAAATCATCCGGCACGGCAGTTTCGGCGGGGCAATACCAACAGGTGCGAATCCCGGCGTTGTTACCGCCGCGAATATCGCTGGTCAACGAATCGCCGATGATCATAACTTCGTCTGGCGCAAACCGGCCGATCGACTTCCAAATGGACTCAAAGAAGGCGACCGATGGCTTTTCGGCCCCCACGTCCTCGGAAATAAACGCGCCGTCCAGAATTTTGATCAACCCGGACTTTTCCAGCTTTCGCGCCTGTGCAATCTTGGTGCCGTTGGTGACGGCATACTGACGAACAAAGGGGGAAAGCGTTTTC
Source organism: Eubacteriales bacterium (assembly GCA_045117555.1). Lineage (GTDB taxonomy): Bacteria > Bacillota > Clostridia > Oscillospirales > CAG-272 > UMGS1865. Next base: position 492 of record JBGUNW010000266.1, on the reverse strand, counting down.
AAAACCTCTTGCGCGCCTTCCTGAAAGCAGATCGTTTCGCCCAAATCGGTCTGATAACCGCGATTAAATTCGGCAATGCAATCAGTGCGAATGCCGTATTTGGTAAAAAATTCGATAAACCGGCCCTCCAAAACCTGCGGCTTGGTCAATTCGCCGCGCTCCAACTTTTCCCAATAGCGGCGGTTGATTGCGGAATAATCGGCAAGCATTTCATCGGTACATTCGCCGAGCCCCAAACGGGCAAACCCACGGCGAATGCCCTCGCGCTCGGATTCCAGAAAATTGAGAAGCGTTCCGTCAACGTCCCAAAGCAAAACCTTTATCATATTATAAATCTTGGCTCTTATAAATCTTGGCTCACTCTTTGTTTAATTTTTTATAAATTCCGCCTGATCGGGCAATTTGATATACATAAACTGATCGGAAATATCCGCGAGAAAAATCAAGGAATCCCCGGTATAGCGAAAGCGGAAGGTTTTGGTTGCCGTTCCG
>JBGUNW010000265.1:0-3977 GCA_045117555.1 Eubacteriales bacterium | reverse complement strand
CACGCCGGTGGATCCGGAGGTGAAGATAACATACAGCGGCGAGGTGCAGGTGAGCGTGGCGGCTCTGGCGTCGAGCAGCGCTTCGTCGGGGGCGGTGTCTTGGATGTCCTCAAAGACGATGATTTCGCCGTCAAACTGCAAGGACTGCGCAATTTCGAGATGCGCCCTGTCCACCAGCATAAACTTGGTCTGAATGACGCCGAGAATCTGGTTGAGTCTGGTTTCCGGCATATCGCCGTCCATCGGCGCATAGAAGCAGCCGGCGCGCACGGCGCCCAGGAAGCAGGCAGGCGTCAGAATGTGTCTGCCGGACATAACCGCCACGGGCTGTCCCGCGGGAATTTTATTTGCCAAATATGTACCGACCGCCTTGGTCAGCGCGTTGAATTCGCCAAAGGTGATTTCGCTGTGCTCGTCCTTGAACATAACCTTGCCGGCGTATGCCACAGCGGTGCGGTCGAGTCTGTTAAGCATTGAAGTTTCCATGATGTTGCCCTCCTTAAGGATGTATTAACCATTTAATAGTATTATAAAAAAATTTCTGTTTAAAGTCAATGCGGTATGTCAAAATATGAACAAATTTGTCAAAAAATAATTGGATATAGATGTTACTCCTTCAAAAGGATGTCCACGCGGTCATGCTTGTTTTCTCTGAACACGACGACCTCGTAGCGGTATACTCTGCCGCCGTCATTGATAATCAAATCGGTGGAGCCATACTTCTTCGCGTGCACCTTCACATAGCCCTCTTCGGCGTCCATCAGCATCGCTTCGCCGTAGGAGTCGTCCTCCAGCACGATGGTCGCGTTTGCGGAAAAATGCGGCTCTCCCGGCAGCGGCATGCTTACGCCGGTGTCAACCGTTCCGAACGCAATCATGCTTATCACAATATACGCCGTCAAAGCGGCTGCCGCCGCGCCGCCTGCAAGCCGGTGCTTCCATCCGCGGAAGAACACAAGGAGGTACAAAACGATTTGACCGAAGCAGAGCAGGAACGAAAGGATATGATCCGGGAATTCGTACAGCAGAAAGCTTTTGAAATAGCCCATACCGATCAACGCCAGAAACAGGTTGACGGGTGTTATAATCAGCAGGCTCAGCCAGTTGCCCTTTTTCAGATACCAGCCGACAAACGCCATCGGCAGCGTCAGCAGCGTCCAGAAAAACCAGTAGCGGTAGTACATAAAAAGCTGCCAGCCCATCGTGCTGAACGGCACCTGGAACAGATAAATCAGCGGTTGGCTGATTAAAAAGAACACAAAGGTTTTTACGGCGGATTCCCACGGGCTTTTGCAGTTGGTCATGATGATGACGGCAAACAAAATCCATGCCTCAAAGGATACGCCCATTTCATGGAACGAGGTGTTGTCAAACACCGGCACAATCAGGAACACGGCAGTCAAAGCTGCGGTGGCGACAGCGAAAATAATCACCTTCACCCATGTCATATTGATGCCGCCGAACAGCCAATCGGCTGCCCTGCGGAAGATGTTTTTCTGTGTGGTCGCTTCGGACATCGACGAAATCTCCTTTACTGTAATTGTGTATTCATCATATCTTTAATGCCGGAAAAAGTCAATCTTTTCTTTGCCGCAAAAGCGCGGCGGCGCTATATTTTCATTGATTTTTCCGTCAAAATATGCTATATTTTCAGTATCAACCGAAAAGGAGCGATATCATGCCATCACTTGTACTCAACGAGCTTTCCTGCCCTTACCCGGAGCGCTACCGCCCGATGTCCGCCGAGGAGCTGTCACGGTATTTCAGCTGTGCTGACAACCGCGCCGGCATTCACGACGGCGAGCGCCATGCCGCTGTTTCGGTATTCTTTGCCAAGGCGGGCTGGCTGTATGCCTTGACCGACGCCGCTTCCGTTTTGAAGGGCGCGCAAAGAAGCATGAAAAGGAATTTGAAAAACTACCGCGAGCTGGAAACCCGCAGCCTGACCGTTGCCGGTCAAAAGGCAAGCGCCGTCCGCTTTGAATACACGGCAAACGACAAGCAAATCGAGCAGTGCGGCGAGCTGGTGGTGTTCCGTTACAAAAAGAAATTCTATTCCGTTTATTATATCTCGTGGAAAGAATTCAACGAGCAAAACCAGCCCGCGTTTTACGAAATGCTCGAGAGCATGTCGCTGCAATAAGCCTTTGCATAAACCGTTCCGCTTTGCCGGAGCGGTTTTTCTGTTGCGGCTACAGTATAGCAGACCGACAGCAACAAAACAACAACAAAATTTTTGCTGTAAAAAAATTTTTAAAGCCGCCGTTTTGTCATAGTGTTGTCATGGTCACTGTGGTATGGTAATAGCCATAGGTCGGCGCCACTCGCCTCGAGCAAAAAATCAGCGTTTTTGCCAAAAAAGTGCGTGACAATCCGATAATTATATATTATAATAGAAAAAGATATTATAATCATCAGCAGAAAGGAAGATACTTATGAACGACATCATTACGCAAATCAGAAAAAATGTCATTGACTATCCCGATTTTACGATTATTGTGGATCAGGGCGAAAACAATTTTTTCACCTACCGCGCCTTTGACGCTTACGCGCGCAAAATCGCCGCCAAGCTCAGCCGCTTGGGAGTGACGCACCGCGACTTTGTCACGATTGAGCTTCCGCGCAATAAGGAATATATCGCCGCGATGTACGCCGTTTGGATGGTGGGCGCCGCGTTTGCGCCGCTGTCCCCTGCCTATCCTGCCGAGCGTTTGGAATTCATCCGCGACAACTGCGGCGCGAAAGCCGTGATTAATGACAAATTTTTGCGCGGCATCGAGGACGAAACGCCGCTGGAGGAGCTTGCCGTTCCGAATCCCGAGGATCCTTCCCTGCTGATTTACACCTCCGGCTCCACCGGCAAGCCCAAGGGTGTGCTCCATTCCCACGCGAGCATCACCGATTCCGTCAACCGCTATATCACCTTTGCCCAATCCCCCGAGGGCTCCCATGCGGCTTTGGGCGCGCCGTTTACCTTTGTCGCCTCGGTGCAGGGCGTGTTTGCGCCGCTGTGCTCGCGCATTGTCGCGTATTTGATGCCGTTTGAAGCCATGCGCGACCCCGTGCTGCTGGCGGATTTCATTGAAGAAAATCAAATCAACCGCACCTTCATCAGCCCGAAAATGCTCAAGGTATTCAAGCAAAAGGGCACCTGCCTGAAAACCGTGGCAACGGGCAGCGAGCGCGTGTCCAACACCTACAGCGATGAGTTTGAGCTGGTCGTCTACTACGGTCAGACCGAGTCGGCAGGCGCGGTGCTCGCCTTTAAAATTGAAAAGCCTTATGAAAACACGCCGATCGGCAAGCCCCTCGGCGATGTCCGCGCGTAAATCCTTAACGAAAACGGCAGTGAAGCCGACGAGGGCGAGCTGTGCCTTGCCGGTATTTTCGCGGATGGCTATGTCGGCTTGCCCGAGCAGACCGCCAAAACCTTTACTGACAACCCCTTCGCCGCGCAGGACGGCTATCCCAAGCTGCTGAAAACCGGCGATATCGTCAAAAAAGGCGAGGACGGCAACATCATCTACCTCAACCGCAAGGACTGGATGGTAAAAATCAACGGTCAGCGCGTGGAGCCGGGCGAAATTGAAGCCATCATCAAGCAGGCGGACGGTATTCACGACGCCGCGCTGAAGGACTTCAAAAACCAGTACGGTCAGGTGTACCTTGTCGCCTACTATGTGGAGGACGCGCCCGTGGACGCGGACGAGCTGAAGGCAGCCATCGCGCAAAAGCTGCCGCCGTATATGATTCCGGCGTTCTTTGTCAAGCTCGACAAACTGCCGGTCAACCAAAACGGCAAGCTGGACAGAAAAGCGCTGATGCCGCCCGAGGCAGGCGCCTTTAAGAATGAATATATCGCGCCCGAAACCGACATGCAAAAGGTGCTTTGCGCCGCCTTTGAAGAGGTTTTGGACGTTGAAAACGTCGGCGTGGACGACGACTTCTTCGCGCTGGGCGGCGATTCGATTAAGTGC
>JBGUNW010000264.1:0-2154 GCA_045117555.1 Eubacteriales bacterium | reverse complement strand
CGGCGGCGTTGCGGAGATACCGAATTTACAGAATAAACTTTTAAAACTTGCAAAGGGCGGATTTAAACATCATACGACCGTCGGCGTAGGGCATCTGAAATACGTTTTGGAAGAGGCGCTGGGCAATTATTTAGGATATGAAATCGTAGATATAGAGGATTAAAATGTTAGCGGGGTTGAAAGAAGTACTTGCCAACGGCAAGAAAAGAGGTATTGCAATCGGAAGTTTTAATACTCCGAATTTGGAGTGTCTGTCGGCGGTTTTAGACGCAGCGGAAGAACTCGACGTGCCGGTAATTATCGCACACGCACAGTGCCACGAAAACGTTGCGCCCCTTGATAAAATCGGGCCCGTTATGGTAGAGCTCGCCAAGCGCAGTAAGGTAAAGGTTTGCGTTCATCTCGATCACGGCGAGGACGAGGAGTATTGCAAGCGGGCGATAGAACTCGGTTTTACGTCGGTCATGATCGATTATTCCACTCTTTCTTATGAGGAAAACGTAAAAGGTACGAAGATGGTTACCGACTACGCTCATGCGCACGGCGTAGACGTTGAGGCGGAACTCGGCGCACTGCCGCAAAGAGAGGGCGGAGAGAGAAATGCGGGCGATCCGTCCGATTTGTACACAAAACCCGAACTCGTACCCGACTTTATTGAAAAAACAGGTATAGACGCTTTGGCGATAGCGTTCGGCACGGCGCACGGTATTTATAAAACCAAACCGATTTTGAATATGGATATTATCAGCAAAAGAGGACAGTGGATAGGCGACGTTTCGGTTCAAGCGCCGCAAGTACTGTATCTACTCGATAAAAACGCTCTGAAACTTTTGAAAAAGGCGATTTTCGATTTTATAGACCTCCGCAAAGGCGACAGACTTGTCGGGAACGTTCCCGGAGACAACTTTATAGAACTGCCTGCGCAGAGTTTAAATGCGATAAGCGAACTCGGTATGATATCGAGAATGAAAACACTACGCTGTGGGAAGATTTTAATTGGCTCGGTACCAAAAACCATGCGTGGTCAGGCTCGCCTGCGACCGTACTTTTCCGCTATTTCGGCGGTGTAAACGGCAAGTTGGAGCGAGTTGAAACGGATATAGCGCCCCTAAAAGAGATTAAATGTTCATATTCGGACGCTGATAATCAGACTGTTACTTTTGTAATTACCAACGATAAATGAGAGGGAATATATGATGATAGTTAAAAAAGATAAAAAGCCGCGCGTTGCGCTGTATACTATCGGTCTAAAAGCTTATTGGTCGCAGTTTGACGGATTGAAAGAACGCCTCGAAGGATATAACGCATATATTGCCGAAAAACTCAAAAACATGGACGCCGAAGTGTATAATTTTGGGCTTGTTGACGACGAGTACAGCGCAAGACGAGCGGGCGAATGGTTTAACGAAAAGAACGTAGATATCGTTTTTTGCCATTGCGGGACGTACGCTACAAGCGCCGCGGTAGTTCCCGTGCATCAGTATTGCAACGCCGTCGCAGTGGTTTTAAATCTTCAACCTGCGCTGAGAGTCAATTACGACTTGACAACTACCGGAGAGTGGTTGGCGCATTGCGGCGCTTGCGTCGCCATTGAGTTGGCAAATGCGTTTGAGCGTTGCGGTATAGAATATAACGTCGTAAACGGATTGCTGGGACTTAGCGAAACGCCTGAAATTTCGGTTGCGGAAGAAAATACCGCCGAGCGGATAGAGGCGATAAGCGCTTGGAAAGAAATACGAGAGTGGGTGCTCGCCGCAAAGGTCAAGCGAACGCTTAAAGGTGCGAGATTCGGCATATTAGGTAACAACTATTCCGGTATGCTCGATATGTATAGCGATTTCACTCGGTTCGAGTCGGTAACCGGCTCACACGTCGAGATAATCGAGATGTGCGACCTGCAAAAATGCCTTGACGAGGTAACGGAAAAAGACGTCGAGGCAAAAATGCAAGAAATAAAAGATATGTTTGCGATAAGCGGAGATTCTCCCGCAGATCCGTTAGCAAAGAGTCCTACCGCAGAGCAATTGAAATGGTTTGCCACGGTAGCGGCGGCGCAAGAACGTCTGGTTTCCGAATTCGATTTAGACGCTCTTGCATATTATTATCACGGCAGAGAGGGCAACAGTTATGAAAAATTGCAGGGAGGGTTTATCG
>JBGUNW010000263.1:0-19298 GCA_045117555.1 Eubacteriales bacterium | reverse complement strand
AGGGCGATATTTCCCGGCTTTACGACACCAATATCGGCAACTGCTATCTGGGCGCCGCCCACGAGCAGGCCATGGCGCAGATCGATGTTTTCGGCACCTACTGCGAGCGCGTCGTGGGCGTTTCCCGCAAAGATTACTTTAACGCCGGGGTCATGCTCATCAACTGCGAGCAGTTCCGGAACCACAACGTGCTGGATCGGTTCATTCATTATTTGGGCATTTACAATTTTGCCGTTACGCAGGACGAAGATTATTTGAATCTGATCTGCAAAAATCGCGTTTACCACCTGGATCAGCGTTGGAACACCGAGCTGACCGACGGATTGACCTTTCCCTTTGACGTTCGCGAGGGGTATATCCTGCACTACATTATGGTCAACAAACCCTGGCACTACGAGGATTGCCGCTTGGCGGATGTTTTCTGGCACTACGCCGCACAAACCTCGGAATACGAAGTCCTGCGCGCCGAGTTGGAATCCTATACCGATGAAGAGCGCGCACGCGACCGTCGCAGCGCCGAAAACCTTGCCCAAATGGCAGCTGACGAAACCGAAAAGGTGACCGTCCGGCGCCCAGCGCGCAGTCAGCGCCCTCTGCGCTGGAACAACCCCGTCTTTGTGTATCAGAAGACGGAATAAAAATGGATAGGCCGCGAGAGGGGGAAGAACATTTTGCAAAAAGATCTTCCCCCTCTCGCGGCCATATTCTCCATTATCCTCTGCCATAAATCATATTCCATGTACGGAATTGATCGGTGTCCACCGCCGCGAGCTGTTCGCGGGTCAGGCGGAAGGACCAGTTGCCATCCGCCCTGCCCGGTGTGTTCAGCCGGGTATCGCTTCCGTAAAGAAGCAGATCCTGCACAGGAAAGATCACCGTTCCGGCATGGCTTGCCAGCATACTTTGCAAGATTTTCGGGTAACACCGGTTCCAGTCGTCGCCGTCATATCCGAAATACTGCAACAGGTGTTCGCGTGTGGGAGGGTCGAGTTCCCAAACGTAGCCCAGGAGCGTATTGTTATCGTGCGTTCCGGTGTAGGCCACGCAGTTTGCCGCGTAGTTATGGGGCAGATGGGGCGAGTTTTCATCACCCAAAAAGCCGAATTGCAGTACGCGCATACCGGGGAACCCGCTCTTTTCCACCAACGCGCGCACCTCGTCGGTGATTATGCCGAGGTCTTCGGCGATCATGCGTTTGCCGCGGCAGATCGGGTCCAACGCGCGGATCAGATCCATGCCCGGCCCCTTGACCCATTTGCCGGCTCGCGCCGTCTTTTCACTTGCCGGAATGGCGTAGTAGGATTCCAGACCGCGAAAATGGTCGATGCGAACGCCGTCAAACAGCTCCAACTGAAACTTCATGCGTTCCTGCCACCAGCGGTAGCCGTCGGCCTTCATGGCCTTCCAATCGTAGAGCGGGTTGCCCCAAAGCTGGCCGTCGGCGCTGAAATAATCGGGCGGAACACCGGCAACGAGCGAAGGGGTGCCGTCTTTTCCCAAAAGGAACAGCGAGCGGTTTGCCCAAACGTCGGCGCTGTCGTAAGCAACGTAAATGGGAACATCACCAATGATCTCAATTCCCTTCTTTGCCGCGTAGGCGCGCACCTGCATCCATTGGCGCCAGGCCTCGTATTGCGAGAATTGCCACGCGAAAAGAATTTCGGGGTCGCAGTTGTTGGTCGTCCACTCGTTCCAGGCGCGCTCTCCGTTTGCCGTTTTCAGCGCCATAAAGCGGCAAAACGCCGCCGTTTGCGGGTGAGCGGCTAAAAAATCCTCAACCGGTTTCCGATTTTTTACCCGTAGAGAGACGGTATGTAACAGCCGGAACCGCTCCCGGTGCAGCCGCTCGAACTCGCAGGCATAGGGTGTTTGTTCCTTTGCCGCAACAAGCTCCTCCTTTGTAAGCAGTCCCTCTTCACAAAGCGTGGGCAGATCAATGAAATTCGGATTGATGCTGAACGCGCCGGTGGACTTGTAGGGGGAATTGCAATCGTCCGGCAAGCAGAACGGAAGCACCTGCCAAACGCGGAAACCGCCCGCCGCGAGAAAATCGATCCATTCGCGCGCCGACTTTCCGAAGGACCCTTCGGAATACCCGCCCCACAGAGTGGAAATATGCATTAAAACGCCGCTTGCACGGCGGAAATTTTGCTTTGCCATATCGGGAAATCGCCTTTCTTTGACAGGATTCGCTGTTTCACTTTCATTATACGCGAAAACGCCCTGTTTTTCAAGCAAAACAACAACATTTCCGAAAATTTCCTGCGTCGGTTCGTGGTATTTGCCGTTTTTTCGCTTTTCTTCTTGACAAAGCCGCAAAACCTTCATATAATAAATATAGATTTCAATGCCCGAAAGGAACGCTTGATCAAATGAAAATCAAAGTAGTCAAATTCGGCGGCTCCTCGCTTGCCGACGCAGAGCATTTTCGCCGCGTTGCGGAAATTGTCAAATCCGATCCTACACGCCGCTACGTGGTGGCCTCGGCTCCCGGAAAGCGGTGCTCCTCGGACACCAAGGTGACCGATTTGCTTTACCGCTGCTATGAACTTGCACGCGACCGCGAGGATATTACCGCTTGCTTTGCCGAAATTGCCGAACGGTATAACAGCATTATCCGTGAACTTGGCTTGCAATACGATATCGGCGGTGAACTGGAATATATCAAAAACGCGATCCTCCACCATTCGGGCCGCGATTTTGCCGCCTCACGCGGAGAATATCTCAATTCGCTGATCCTTGCAAAATTTTTGGGGTTTGCCTTTATTGACGCCGAAGCGGTTGTTTGTTTCCGCGAGAACGGAAGTTTTGACGAGGAAAAAACCAACACCCTTTTGCGCGAGGAACTTGCCGCCCACCCCTATGCGGTGGTTCCCGGTTTTTACGGCGTGATGCCCAACGGCACCATTAAAACGTTCAGCCGCGGCGGCTCGGATATTACCGGCTCGATCGTGGCGCGCGCGGCCGAGGCCTCACTTTACGAAAACTGGACCGACGTTTCCGGCTGCCTTATGGCAGACCCGCGCATCGTCAAAGACCCACGCCCGATCCGCACGGTTACCTACCGCGAGCTGCGCGAGCTTTCCTACATGGGCGCAACGGTTTTGCACGAGGACGCGATCTTTCCCGTGCGCTATGCCGGTATTCCCATTAACATTCGCAACACCAACGCTCCGGAAGAGCCGGGAACCATGATCGTTTCCTCGGCCAATGAATATAACGCGGAAACCGTGATTACCGGTATTGCCGGCAAGAAAGGACTTTCGGTTATCACCATTGAAAAGGATATGATGAACGCCGAGATCGGTTTCGGCCGCCGCGTTCTGGAAGTTCTGGAAGAATACGGGGTTTCCTTTGAGCATTTGCCCTCCGGCGTTGACACCATGAGCGTGGTGGTGACCACTTCCACCATTGAACCGGTCCGTGAGCGGTTGCTCAACGGCATCAACCGCACGGTGCGGCCGGACAGCATTGTAATTGAGGATGGCCTTGCCCTTTTGGCCGTAGTGGGTCGCGGTATGGTCAAATCCAAAGGTACCGCCGCGCGCGTTTGCGACGCGATCTCCAATGCCGGGATCAACATTCGCATGATCGATCAGGGGTCAAGCGAGCTTAACATTATCGTCGGCGTAGAGGAAGCCGACCTGGAAGCCGCAACCAACGCCGTTTATAAGGAATTTGTAAAAGAATAAAAAACGGGCTACCGCTTTTTTTGCGGTAGCCGTTTCGATTTTTTCTTCAAATCAAACGCAGGGTAATTTCCCCGGTGCGCAAAACTTCGGTTCCCGCCGCGGTTTGCACGCGCAGGCCGCCGTCCGCTTCTATTTCGAGCGCAACCGCTTCGGTGGTAACGCCGTCGCGCGAAAAAGTGACGCGCCTGCCCAGCACACAGGAGTGCCGACGGTATTCGGCAAGCCATTTTTCGGGCGTGGGATTCTCTAAAAAGGAGAGCAACCGCGCGGCAATTCCGGCGATCAGCGCGGCGCGAGGCGTTTTTTCATCCCGCAAACTTCCGGCTGTTCCGGCAAGCTCCGGGGGAAATTCCGTGGGCCGCAGATTGACACCCACACCCGTAAGAATCGCCGTTTGCGTTCCGCATGTGACCGATTCGGCCAAAATGCCGCAAACCTTTTTGCCCTGATAAATCAAATCGTTGACCCACTTGATCTCGCATTGCACACCGCACTTTTGAGAAATCGTTTGCAAAACGGCAACGGCGGCGGCGCAGGTCATTCCAACCGGAGCGGGTATGGGGGCATTCCCCGCCCGGGCAAGCGTAAAATACACACCGCTACCGGGCGGAGAATAAAAGGAACGCCCCATTCTGCCCCTGCCCGCCGTTTGCGCGGCGGCAACGAACAGGGCGGCGCCCGTGTTTCCCGCAGCGACCCATTCTTTCGCCGCGGCATTGGTGGAATCGCACTCCTCGGCGAAAAAGATGTGATCTTCCGGCAAAAATCGGCAAGCGCCGCGCAAGGTTTGAAGGTCCAACAAATCTTTCATAAAATCCCCTTTTCGGAAAGGAAAAAACTTTGAACATTCTGTTTGAAAACGATCGCTACCTGGTGGTTTGCAAGCCGGCCGGTATGGTGAGCGAGCAGGAAGGCGGGCGCGGGCTTGCCGATCTGATTGCCGCCCAAAACGGCGGTTACGCCGGTGTGATCCATCGGCTGGACCGCGAGGTCAGCGGCCTGATCCTCTGCGCCAAAACGCCTGCGGCAGCCGCATGGCTCTCCTCCCTTGCGGCCGGAGGACAACTGAAAAAAGAATACCTTGCCGCCGTTGCGGGGGCGCCCGAAGCCGAAGCGGGAGAACTTTGCGACCTGCTGTTTTACGACCGGGCAAAAAACAAGGTTTTTTCGGTAGATCGCACACGTCGCGGCGTAAAAAAGGCAATTCTGCGCTATCGGACGGAAACAACCGCCGAATACGCAGGGATTGGAAAAATCGCGCTTTTATCGGTCGAGCCGATCACTGGGCGAACACACCAGATCCGCGTGCAGTTTGCCACACGCAAACACCCTGTTTTGGGCGACCGCCGCTACGGCGGGCCTGCTTTGCCCTTCGGACAGAAGGAAATTTTGCTCGCCTGCCGCAAAATCGCCTTTCCAGAAGGGGACGAAATGCGGGAATTTTGCCTGGAACCGGCATGGAAAACCGCCTTTTTCCCCAATGCGAAATAAAAAGATGAAATTTGGAATCGGGACTGAACCCGCCGCGAACGCGAAAGGGTCAGTCCCGTTTTTTAATGCTCTTTCTTTTCCTCTTGCGCGGGCGCTGCCGCCGCCTTTTTGCGAAGGCGTTTCTTTCGGATCACAACGATCAAAACGATCGCTCCTGCAATTCCGACAACAACGGCAACAAAGCCGAGAAACAGCGGAGAAACGAAGAAGTGCCACAAGCTTGCATCAATCTTCTCCTGCGGGCGGTTGGAAACGACCGAGAAATTTGCCCGATAAATCAGTTCGCGTTCTTCCCCGGTTGCCGTTTCGCTGACCTGCGGCGTCCAACCGCGGAAAATAAAGCGGTTTTCGCCTTCGTCCGGCAAAGCGGGATCGGCGGGCAGCTCAATCGTTTCGCCAAAGGCGTATTCCCGATCGGAAAGAACCTCCTCGCGGCACAGGAAAACAACATGGTAAACGATCGGAGCAATGTGCAATTCCACCGTCACCGGTTCGGCGGGCATGACAAAGGCGTTTTCAACCGCAACCGTTTCGCCGTTTCCGTAAATCAGCGCGGCGCCGGTAAATTCATAGCCGTACTCACATTCGATGGGGAGCGAGATCGTTTCGCCTTCCTCCGCGTAAACGGGAAGATCGGTGTTGTAATACTCCCGGTCGCTTGTGTAATTCAAGCGGTACTGAGCTTTGTAAAGCACCGTTTTGCCGGCGGGAACCGAGTAGATCGCCAATCTTCCCGCGGCGTCCACCGAGTCGGCCGAGAGTTTGCGCATGGTTTGGCCTTCAACCTCGTAAACCGTTAAAATCTGGTTTTCGGCATACGACAGCGCAACGCGATAGGACAGCTCGGTTTGCAAAGCGTTCCCTTCGGAATCCAAAAAGTCAACCCGGAAACTTCTTTCATCGGCCTCTTCAACCCAACGAACGCCGCTCATTTCGGGCAACCGCTCCCGGAGCGTTTCGGCATCCAGCGTGACGGTGGCGCTTTCGCGCTGTAAGGCAACGGTTTTTCCGTCCTCCGCGGCAAAGTCGATGGCGTTTTTCAAATCCAGTTCGTCCATGGCCGCCGGTATGATCACCGCGGTTTCGGTGGTTTCGGTTTGGTAGGCGTTACCGTCGGCGTCCCGCACCAACGGCGATTTTTGCCACCTTGCGGTATACGTGGCGTTGGCGTTTGCCGGCAAAAGCTCCGGCGACCAGCCGATAAAGGTATAACAATAGGTTTCGTCGTCCGCGCGCAGGGGCGTTCCGTCAAAGACGGGCGTTTCCCCATTCGGCACCGATACGGTCAGCGTATCCCCGGTTCCCGTGTCCCACGTGATCTGATAGAACAGCGGGATCGCTTTCCAGGTTGCCGTGTAAACGGCGTTTTCTTTTACGGCGGTCATTTCCGGCGACCAACCGGCAAAGGCGTAGGAGTATTCCTCATCCTGCGGGCGGGTGGGCGTTCCGGGATATTCCGGCATTTCGCCGTAGGTATATTGCGCGTTGATCCGCTCGCCGACATCAAAGCCGGGTTCCCATGCCACGTCGTAATACCGTGCGCCTACCGTCCAAACGGCGGTATAGATCGTGTTTTCGGAAACGGCGGTTACCTCGGGCGACCATTCCGCAAAGGTATAAACGTTGCGTTCATCCTGCGGGCGGGCCGGCGTTCCGGGGTACTCCGGCAATTTGCCGTAGCCGACCGTTGTGGTCGTTACGTTCCCGTTCCCCAAATCCCAGGCGACGGTATAAAGCCGCTCATTGGATTTCCAGCGGGCGGTATAGGTGGCATTTTGCGTGACCGGCGCAACTTCCGGCAACCAGCCGATAAAGGTGTAGGTGTTTGCGCCGTCCTGCTGCCGGGCTGGGGTTCCCGAATAGTGCGGAAGCTCGCCGTAGGCCAACGATTGGGTGACAGTTTCGCCATTTCCCAAATCCCAGGTAACGATATAAACCCGTGGTGTGGTTTGCCAAACGGCGGTATAGGTCGCGTTTTCGGAAACGGTAGTTACCTCGGGCGACCAACCGGCAAAGGTATAAACGTTGCGTTCGTCCTGCGGACGGGTGGGCGTTCCGGGGTACTCCGGCGCCTCGCCGTAGGCAACCGAAACGGTCGTCTGCTCCCCGTTGCCCAAATCCCACGTGATCGAATAAAGCCGCGGCGCGGTCTGCCAAACGGCGGTATAGGTCGTATCTTCGGTTACGGGAACAACCGCCGGCTCCCAACGGACAAAGGTATAGGTGTTGCAGGCATCCTGCGGACGGGTGGGTGTTCCCTGATACTGCGGCAGCCCGCCCGATTCAACCTGAACGGTGGTTTGCGTTCCGTTGCCGAGATCCCAGGTCACTGTGTACCATTCCACCGGCTTTTGGATCAGCTCGGTATCCCAAACGGCGGTATAGGTCGCGTCTTGCACCGCCTCGGTAACGGCGGGCGACCAAGCGCGGAAGGAATAGGAATACAGCTCGTCGTCGGCTCGCTCGGGCGTTCCGGGATATTCCGGCAGTTCGCCGTAGGCAACCGGCAGGGTAACGGGATCACCAGTTCCGAGGTCCCACGTAATTTGACAATACAAGGGGTACGCCTGCCAAAGCGCCGTATAAGTTGTATCCCCTGAAACGGGAAGAATTGCCGGCGACCAACCGGCAAATTGATAAAAATAAGTTTCGTCATCCGGACGTGTCGGCGTTTCGGGCGGGGTGGGGATTTCACCGTACTCTACCGGGATCGTAACCGACGACCCCAAAAGCTCCCACGTGACGGTATAAGCCCGTTTTTTACGCGCAAAAAGCGGGGAAAGCGAAAGGTCGGTTTGAACGCAGTCCAGCGCCAACGGCTCGGTTGCGCCGCTGCCGGTGGGAATCCAACCAAGGAAAGTGTAAGTATACTGCTCGGTTTGATAATCGGAAAGGCACGGGGGAGACGCAACGGGATCGCCATACTCCACCGTGCGCTTCTCCAATTCGGAGCCATCGGTTTTATAGAACACGACCGTTCGTTTGTTTTGGTAAATTGCCGTTTGGGAAACCGATTTGGTAAAGGAAAGCGATTGTTCTGTCCCCTTGGCGGTCCGCTCGGTAAGCAAGCCCTCGTCGTATTGTGCAAGAAGGGCAGTTTCCTCATCGGTCAAGGGCTGCAAAACCGGCTCCGCGCCGGGATTGACCACCGGCTCGGGCGCTACCGGCTCGTTGCCCGGTGCTTCCACCGGAGCCGGCGCTCCGTAAATTTCGGGGTTTTCGGGGATTTCTTTTTCGGGCTTTTCCACAACGGCGGGTGCAACCGGCGCTTCCAGATAAGTTTGCGGGAAAACAACTCCCACCGGGTCAGCCCGGTCGGTGTCGGTCGGGCGCAACGCCGTCTCCAATAAATCCCCAACGTGCAAATTGTCGTCGTCCAAAGGAAGCGCAAGGGAAAGATCGACCGTTTCAAAATCGTCCAGGAGCGCCTGCAAAATATAAAGCTGCGACAAAAATTGACGGAAATGCGGAATTTTCTCCGGGTACTTGTTTTTCATTCCGAATTGTGCCGGGCTATAGGAATAAATGGCAAGGATACAATCGTACAAAGCTCCGATCTGCACCCGCAGTTGATCGTAAATCCCGGTATAAACCGCAAACAAAGCGGCCTGTTTTTCAAATGCCGAGCCATACGACTGCTCCCTTGCCTGCGCGTATTGCAACAGGAGCGGTCGCAGCGCGTTGGTGGCGTTTTTTGCGCCCTCGCCGGCGGATTTTGGCATTCCGGCTTTGACCAATTTATCGCAGTTATCCAAAACCGAATCCACCGTTTCGCCCATAATGCTGGGATAAAAGCACCACTCGTTTCCATCGGTGGTGGGGGTGAACATGGTTTCCATAACGGCAAGGCAAGCGTTAACCGTTTGCATGGTTTGCGCGTAAGAGCCATACCGCTCCATGGCGCCGATATATTCGGCAAGCAGGCGGCGGTAGTTGTTGTACGCCTGCCAAGCGGCCGAAAGCGTTTGATATTCTTCTACGCTCGCTTCGTACGCGGCTTTGGCGGCAAGATAGGTTTCGTAATTCTGCTTTTTCTGTTCCCAACGGCGGTAGGCCTTCCGGTAGGTTTCCAACGCCTCGCAATAGGCGCTGTAAAGGGCGGTTTGCCGCTCCCATTCGGCATGGTCGATCTCATAGGCGTCCAGCCACTCCCGGATCGCTTTTGCAGCCGGATAAGCGCCTGTAAGAATTGCGTCAGCCGCTTCCGCGGAAAGAACGGCCGTCCAGGCATACTCCACGGTCAGTTCGGTGCTTCCCGAATTCCAAATTTCGGAATAAGTATAGCTATAATCATTTTCGTTTTGCGCGAGCGGGTGGAAAACGCCGTCCGACGCGCGAACCGTTTGCGGCACCCATATCACCGTTTCACCGTTTTGAGCGGTATATTGAAAAGCGGAAGCCGTTACCGTTAATGTACCGTTCTCTCCGTCATAGCTCCACGTAACGAGCGCCGCGGGGAGATCGGCATCCGAATAGGTGATGGCAAGCGCTTCTTTGGAGCGCAGATACGCCCGCTCAAAATCGGAAAGCGGAAGCTCCTCCGCAAAAAGAAGGTCGAACAGCTCGTCTGCAAACAGAATTCGATCGGCATTATCGTTGCCGCTGCCATAGCGCAGGTCCTGCGCGGAAGCGGGCACAAAAAAAGCGGGGAGCAACAAAACGACCGCCAAAAACAGACAAAGAAACAGTTTGACGCCGGTTTTCATACGGAATGCTCCCCCCCCTTTCTTGATTTGTTAATTATATTTTACTATATTGATTCTATCATATTTTCATAAAAAAGTCAAGAAATATCCGTTTGGAAATGTACGGAAAGAAAAAAGGAACGCCCGGGGGCGTTCCTTCTTTTGCAAAACGGCATTACGCGGGAATCACGTTGACTGCGCGAAGTTTTGCACTGTTTTTGGGATCGGGTTCGGTATCAAACGTAACCTTCTGCCCTTCGGTAAGGGTTTTGAAGCCTTCGACCTGAATTGCCGAGAAATGGACAAACACGTCATCGCCGCCGTTGTCGTTGGAAATGAAGCCGTAGCCCTTTTCAGCGTTGAACCACTTAACTGTTCCGGTGTTCACCTTGGGTACCTCCTGCTTAAAATTCGTACCCGGAAAAAATACAATATCCAAACCGCGCCGGAGTTCCGGGCGGTGCAGAGTTGAAATCTATCTCGAATACGGGAACAGTATAGCACAATTCTTTTCGTCAGTCAATAGGTTTCGGGAATTTTTTACCTTTCTTGCAAAATATTTTTCTAATTTTTTCGCCCTTTCAAGCGGCTTTTCCCGCCGTTTCGCCGGGCGTCGGCAAAAATCGACCGTTTGCCACGCAATTCAATCTTTTTTGGGAAAGAACGCCGGAAAATACCGCTCCATGGGAATTTCGGCGGCGCACTCGTAAATGGCAAGTGGATGGACCGATTCCAGCGTTTTGCGCGATTGGTGCCCGCAGGTCAAAAGAATGATATCGCCCCCCATGGCTGCCGCGCTTTCGGCATCGTGGTCGGTATCGCCGATCATCAAAGGGATCGCGCCCGGGTTGCGCTTTTTCCACGCTCTCGCAAGGTCGGCTTTCCCGTAGGCATGGTGATTGTCGGCGCCGATGATTTCGTCAAACAACTCCGAAATTCCCAGCGCGCGAAGCTGCTCCGAAAGCATTTCGGCTTTGGTTGCCGAAAGCAGAATTTGCGGGATCTTTGCCGCGCGGATCGACCGCAGCAGCTCGGCAACGCCTTTGTGAATGGGCGCGGTTTCTTTTTTTTCGTTATAATCGTTCATCCATTCGTCGGCAAGAACCGAAAACGGCGTTTTGGAAAAATCAAATCCCAGTTTTTGATAGTAGTCGATCACCGGAAACCCGAACACTTCCCGATAGGCGTTCTCGTCCGCCAACTCCGGCAACCCGTGCCGCGCCAAAAGGCGGTTGGTGATTGCAACGTCGTAACCGACGTCGTCTAAAATCGTACCGTTAAAATCCCAAACCAAATGTGTATACCGTTTCATAAAATTCTCCGATTTTTCCTTTTTTCGGGCGTTTTGCCTGCCCTTTCCTGAATTGCCGGAAAGTGTGGGTTGCGCGCCGGCACACCCGTATGTTACAATGGAAACATCCCAAAGAAAGGAGTTTTTCCATGAAAAGAATGACAAAATTCCGAATCGCCCTTCTGGCGTTCTGCCTGCTCATCGGGCCGCTCGGATCGTTTGCCGCATCCGCCGCTCCCCCCGAAGGGATCGTGACCCCCGTTTACCTGGAACAAAAGGAGGTGCTGACCGGGGAATGCCTGCGGATCGACGGCGTGACCTACGTTCCGCTCCGCAGATTTTGCGCGTTGTTCGGGGCAACCGAAATTGCCTGGAACGGGTGGACGAAAACCGCGACCGTTTCCTCGGATTTTCTTTCCATGACGGTTCGCACCGGCAATCTTTACATCGAAGCAAACGGCCACTGTTTTTACACCGTTGGCGCCGTTCGCAACCTCTCCGGCTCACTTTACCTTCCGATCCGTCCCATTTGCCGCGCGTTTGCGCTGGATTTGGAATGGGACGCCTCGGCGAACGCCGTTCGCCTTTTCAGCACGGGTCGGAGTGCCGTTGCATGGGCGGATTATGACGCCGACACGCTTTATTGGCTTTCGCGCATTATCTCCTCGGAGGCGCGGGGCGAATGCCTGGAAGGGCAGATCGCCGTTGGAAACGTGGTTTACAACCGCGTGGCGTCACCCGAATTTCCCAACACCGTTTGGGGTGTGATTTTCGACCGCAAGTACGGTACCCAGTTCTCGCCCGTTTCTTTCGGCACCATTTACGATACGCCCTCGGCAAGCGCCGTGATCGCGGCAAAAATCTGCATGGAGGGGTATTCGATCTCGGATCGCGCGCTCTATTTCGTCAACCCGAAACTGGCGACCACAACCTGGATTCAGCGTGCGCGGCCTTATCTTTTCACCATTGGGAACCACCAATTCCATGCCTGAACGCTTTGGAGCCCGACAGCGTGCCGTGCGCGGCGCGCTGTCCTTTTTTTCGCCCGAAAAAGAGCTTCCGGCCGACACCTGCCGACCGAATGATACATATACTGACAATGGCGGGGACAGCGGACAGATGCCCTGCCCCTGCTCTGATTTTTCAGAAAGGGTTACTCCGATTATGCCACAACAATTTACCAATCAGGCGCAGCTTTCCTACAACAATACCGTTGTGCTTTCCAACACGGTGACCGGCGAGATCGCAGACGTGCTCTCGATAACCAAAACCGTTTTGGAGGATTCCTATACGGTTGGCGGCCGCCTGACTTACGTTGTGAATCTGATCAATTCCGACACCGTTCCTCTGACCGACCTGACCCTGACCGACGACCTGGGCGCCGGAGAGAGCGGAACACCGCTTTTGACCTTTGTGGACGGTTCGGTGCACTATTTTGCCGGCGGCGTTGCGCAACCCGCGCCCACCGCAACCGGCGGAACTACCTTGACGATTGAGGGCATTTCCGTTCCGGCAAACGGCAACGCCGCGGTAATTTACGAGGTACTGGTGAACGAATACGCCTCCCCCGAGGTTGGCGCTACGCTGACCAACACCGTTACCGCAAGCGGGGACGGAACCACCTCGGTTACCGCACAGGCAACCGTTCCCGTTGCAGAGGGTCCGATCCTTTCGATCGTCAAGTCGCTCACGCCCTTGCAGGTTTCCGGAAGCGGAAGCGTGACCTACACCTTCCTCATTCGCAATACCGGCAACGAGGACGCGGACGGAGAGGATAACTTGATCCTGACCGATTCTTTCAATCCGATCCTCTCGGGTATTACCGTAACTTACAACGGCACCCCGATGTCGGCTTCCGGCTACACCTACGACGAAGGCACCGGCGTTTTCCAAACCACCGACGGGGCAATTTCGGTTCCTGCCGCAACCTTTACGCAAAGCAAGAGCGGCACCTGGACCTCTACCCCCGGAGAGGCGACCCTGACCATTACGGGAACGATCTGATTTGCAACGAAAAAAGGAAACATCCTTCCGCCCGATCTGTTTCGGGCGGTTTTTTATTTGTGATATTTTGTCCCGCGCAAAATGCTCAAAGAACGATAGAGCGTTTCCAAAAGGATCACGCGCATCAGCTGGTGCGGAAAGGTGAGTTTGGAAACCGACAGGCGCAGATCGCACCCCGATTTAACGGCGGGGGAAAGCCCGTAAGAGGAACCGATCACCAAAGCGACGGCCCCGTGCGAAGAGCCGATCTGCTCCAACTTTTCGGCAAGCTCGGCAGAGGAAAGCTCCTTTCCTTCTACGCACATGGCGATCCGATAGGCGCGCGGCGGCAACACGGCAAGGATCTGCCGTCCTTCCTCTTCCAGGGCGGCGGCGATCTCACCCTCGCCGGGGTCATCGGAAAGTCTGGTTTCCCTAATGGTTACAAGCTCGAATTTGCAATAGGCGCGCAGGCGCTTTTCATATTCGGCAAACGCCGCGCGCAGGTAATCCTCTTTCAGCGTTCCAACGGCAATTAAAGTTACATTCAGCATAATCTTCTCTTATACCAATTCGGTAATTTCTTCCGGCGCGGCAACGCGCAAAACAACCTCTTTTCCGCGCAGGCGCGCGGCGGTGGTTTCGTAGGCGAGCGCGGGGGTATTATTCTCGCGGCTCAAATGCGCCAGCATGATCCGCTTGGCGCCGCAATCGGCAAGTTTTTCGGCAAAGGCGGCGCAATCGGCGTTGGAAAGATGCCCCCGCTCGCCGCGGATCCTCTTTTTCAGGTAATAGGGGTACGGCCCGGTTTCCAACCGCTCGATATCGTGGTTGCTTTCCAGAATGACGTAATCGCACCCGAGCAAATTTTCTTCCACCACCGGGGTCAGCATTCCCATATCGGTCGCATAGCCGATTTTGCAAACGCCCCCGTCGGTTTGTGCCTCTATATGGTACCCCACCGAGGCGCGGCTATCGTGCGGCGTGGGAAACGCGGAAACGGAAAAACAGCCGACGCTTTCGCAAAAAGGCGCGGGATGCGAAATCATCAACGCAGGGTCTACGCCGGCCGCCACCAGAACGTCCGCCGTTTTACCAACGGCATGCACGGGAATGCGGTAGCGTTTTGCAAAAACCGGCAGGGCGCTGATATGGTCGCTGTGCTCGTGCGTAACGAATACGGCGCGAATCTGCTCGGGCGAATACCCGCAGGCGCAAATTTCGGCCGAAAGACGCTTGCAGTTTTTGCCGCCGTCGATCAGAATACAATCCCCTCCGCAGGCAATGAGGAACGCGTTGCCGGAGGAGCCGGAAAATAAAGAAAAAATACGCAAACTCATTGAAACCACCCCAGCACGATTTGCCCGAAAAAGAGATAGATCAGGTCGGCAAGAAAGATCAGCAAAATGGGAACGATAACGGTGAGCGCCCAGCGCGACCTGCGAAGCAGTCGCTCGCCTTCCTGGTTCCATGCTTCTTTTTCCTCTTTCGATAGCCCCAGGGGCAGGTTTTCCGGCTTGACGCGCCGGTGGGTAAAGCCCATATTGTAAATAACAAACCAAAGCGTGAGCGCGCCGCCCACCGCTAAATAGACGAGCGGCAGATAAGCAAAATGCAGCACCGGCGGCAGGACGAAATACAAAACAGCAAGCCATACGGTATTAAAGATCAGCAAAAGCATCAGCCCCGCGCCGCCTTTGCGGAATGGATTTTGAAAACGGATCATATCAGTTATCCTTTTTTGAAAAGAAATGGGAGGGAGGGCTTTTTTCGCTCCCCCTCCCTCGATTTGAACGTTCAGATTTTCGTGGCTCCCACCGGGCGGATGCGGAGTACCATACAAGCGCCCTTGCCGAATACGGCGTCCATTGCCGCGCGGAAATTCTCAACGGCATCGTTTGGCACAAATGCCTGAATGGTACCGGCAAATCCGCCGCCGTGAACGCGCCATGCCGCAACCTTTCCGGCAAGCGCCCGCTCGGCAAGGCAAAGTGCCAGCGAAAGCCCCTGCTCTGCCGGGTTTTTGGTGGTGTAAACGTTTTGCAAATAGCAGAACGACGACCTTCCCGAAGCAATGACAAGTTCAAAGAACGCTTTGAGGTCGCCCGCTTGCAGCGCGGCTTTCTGCGCGGCAACGCGGCGGTTTTCGGCATAAAAATGCAACGCGCGCAAAACGGCGCGGTCACCCGTTTTTTCGCGCAGTTCGGGAAGGGCTGCCAGCACCTTTTCTTCCTCGACCTCGCGCAAAACCGGCTTGCCGAAATAAGCGGCCACCGCTTTCATTTCGGCGGGGACCGAGGCATAGTCACCGGTCAGATCGGCATGGTTGCCCCCGGTGTTCACAATGCAAAGGTTGTATCCCGCGCCGGTAATATCAAAATCCACCTTTTCGATCACCGGCTGTTTGGGATCGGCAAAGTCAATGGCAACAATGCCGCCAACGGCGCAGGCCACCTGGTCCATCAGGCCGCAGGGCTTGCCGAAAAAGACGTTCTCGGCATACTGTGCGAGCTTGGCGATCTCCACGTTGCTGATTTTGCCCTCGTTGTAGATGTAATTGAGAATGTTGCCCACCATATCCTCAAACGCCGCCGAGGAGGAAATGCCCGAACCTTTGAGCACGTTGGAGGTGGTATAGGCGTCAAACCCGCCGATGGCATATCCCTCTTTCCGGAACCCCGCCGCCATACCGGCGATCAGCGCGTCCGAACGCTCAAACCGCTCCTTTTGCGGCGCGGAAAAAATTTCAGTGTCCACCACGTCTTCGGGGAATCCCTCGCTCTTAATGCGAATCACGGTATCCTCTCTCGGTGCGGCAACGGCAATGATGTCCAGATCGATCGAAGCGGCGATCACACAGCCGTGGTTGTGGTCGGTATGGTTGCCCGAAAGCTCGCTCCGCCCGGCAACCGAATAAAAAGCGGCGTCGCGGTCGGTGCCGTAAAGTTTCTCAAATGCGTCCAGCGCACGGGCATAGCGTTCTTTTTGCGCCTCAACCGCCGCCTTTCCGTAAATATAGCAAAAGCGTTCGTCAAAGGCGCCGTTTTTCAGCGCGACGCGCAGTTCGGTCAATTTCATGGGTGTTCTCCTTTTTTCGGGTTTAATTCAACTGTTTCAATTTTGCAAGGCACTCGGGGCAAATGCGCTTTCCGCCAAAGTCGATCAAATTGTCGGCATTGGTGCAGAAAATGCAGGAAGGTTGGTATTTTTGCAGAATGACGCGCTCGCCGTCAATAAAAATTTCCATTGCGTCGCGCACTTCCAACCCCAATGTCTGGCGAATTTCGGCCGGCATGACGATACGCCCGAGCTCGTCGATCTTGCGAACCATTCCGGTTGATTTCATAGCGATAATCCCCTTTTCTTTTTTTCGATTCTTTTTTCTTATTATAAACCTTTTTCGCCCGGATGTCAAGGCAAAAAACTGTCATTTTTTGGAAAAAAATGGAAAATTTATAAAAGCTATGCTTGCCAAACATTCCGTCCGTTAACGAATGAAAAATGCAAAAATTCTATTGACAAACCATACGGTGAAGAATATAATAATAGGAAAGCCGTGTTCCGGCCAATTCAAAGAATGAAGAGTAAGAAAACGGGCGTTTGGCGTTTGCCTGCCAGTGCCGCGCGAACGGGGAGTTTGTCGCGCGGACGAAAACGATTTTTTCGTTGCGGTTCGTTTTCTGCATCCCGCTTCATAGCGCAAAAAAGAATGCGAACCGCCGGGTTCCCCTCCTGTTTCTGCGATATGAGTGGAAAAGGAGGGGTTCTTTTATGCGAAAAAGTCAAAAATATCTGCTTCGTGGTATCATAACGGCAATAATGGCGGCATTATCCATGGTGCTCAACCGCTTTGCCTCTATTCATACCGCGGGCTGGACAATCGGGTTTGCGTTTGTTCCCATTGTGTTTACAGCCGTTCTTTGCGGCGTGTTTTACGCGGCGGCGGCAGGCGCTCTCGCCGATTTTGCGGGCGCAATGCTTTTCCCTTTCGGTCCCTATTTTCCGGGTTTTACGATTTGCGCCGCGCTGATGGGGTTGGTTTACGGACTGTTCCTCTATCGGGAACACCTGCGCTGGTGGCAGGTCGTTCTGCCATCGCTGATCAACAATCTCATCCTCGGGCTTTTGGTAAACACCATTTGGGTCAGTATTCTTTACGGCTCAAAAACCTATTGGGGGTGGTTCCTTTACCGTTTGCCGGAATATGCAATCCTTGTTCCGTTAAATTTCATCTTCATTCCCATTCTGTTCCGGCTTGGTGTTCTCCTGCGCCGCAGAACCGGGATTTAGGGGGCATACTATGACCTATTCCGAAGCGCTTGCTTATATTCATTCCATTTGTTGGCGCGGGAGCCGACCGGGGCTTGAACGCATTACCGAACTCTGCCGCCTTCTCGGTAACCCGCAAGACGATTTGCAATTCATTCACGTTGCCGGAACCAACGGCAAAGGGTCTTTTTGCCGTATGCTTTCGGGCATTCTTTCCGCCGCCGGCTACCGCGTGGGGTTGTTCACCTCCCCATACGTGTGGCGTTTCAACGAGCGCATGATGATCGACAACAAGGAAATTTCCAACGACGACCTTGCCCGCGAAACCGAAACGGTGCGTTCCTTTGCCGACGGTATGGCCGACCCGCCAACCGAGTTTGAATTGATTACCGCCATTGGATTTCAATACTTCAAGCACCAAAACTGCGACCTTGTCATTCTGGAATGCGGCATGGGCGGGCGGCTGGATTCCACCAATATCATTCAGAATCCCCTGCTCTCGGTGATTACCGGCATCGACTTTGACCATACCGCCTATTTGGGAAATACCATTGAGGCCATTGCCAAAGAAAAAGCCGGCATTATCAAACAAGGGCGCCCCTGTCTTTGGGGCGGGGAAAACGAGGAAGCCCGCCGCACGCTTGCGGAAATTGCAAAAAATAAAAACGCGCCGTTTTACCGCGTTGACCGTTCCCGTCTTATCGTGAAGCGCATGACGCTGGAAGGAACGACCTTTGATTTTAACGATTTTACCAACCTGTTTTTGCCGCTTCTCGGCACCTATCAGCCGCGCAATGCTGCGGCGGTGCTTTCGGCCGTTTCGATACTTCAAAAAGAAGGGCTTTCCATTCCCGAAGTGGCAATTCGGGAAGGACTTTCCTCGGCGGTCTGGCACGCAAGGTTTGAGCTTTTGCGAAAGAACGACCCGGTCATTCTTTACGACGGCGGGCATAACCCGCAGGGCGTTCGCGCCGCGGTGGAAGCGATTGCCGCCTATTTCCCGAAACAAAAGGTGAACCTGCTTTCCGGCGTGATGGCGGATAAGGACTGCGAAAAGATTGTGCAAACGCTTGCGCCGGTTGCCGCAGGGGTATTCACGGTCACGCCCGAAAATCCGCGCGCGCTGAACGCGGAGGATTACGCCGCCCTGTTTCGGAATTGCGGCGTTCCCGCAACCGCGTTTGCAACCGTTGCCGAGGGGCTTGCCGCTGCTGTGGAAAAAAGCCGCGCGGAAAACCGGCCTTTGGTTTGCTTGGGCTCGCTTTATTTATACGCCGAACTGCGCCGAACATTGGAAGAAAATTTTTAACGGTTTTAAAAAACAAGCGGGAGGATGTTTCATCCTCCCGCTTGTTGCGGTTGTTCAATTTGGTTCGCCTTTTGGGGGCAGGCGCTCGGCAATGCTTTGCAAAAAAAGCGGACATTCCAGGCGCAGAATGGAATCCAATTTCAGCTTTTTCCCGTTCGTCAGCGTTATCACTCTCTCAATTTCATCCAGATATTTGAGTTTCCCCTCCACCGTTACGAAAGAACCGCCGGCCTTTTTTTCATCCTTTTGAAAACAGATTGCCGAAATGAACGGCCGCTCGGAGAGATGCTCGGAAAGGAAGCGCATCCGCTCGTCAAGAAGGGCGGTTTCTTCCTCGTCGGGGCCGGGGAAGGACTCGGTCAAACGGGCGGTTTCGGCAATTTCTTCGTCAAATCCGGTCAGGGCGGCAAACGGCGCGAACTGCGCGGCGCGGTCGTGTAAACTCATGCGTTTTCTGCCGGGGAGCGGCCGATAGGGGCGGTCTAACAAGTCGGCATACGGAAACTCTTTTTCGTTCATGCTTTATGCCCTCCGATCTGCCGGTTGCGCTCCTTTGTGGTTGCTCCTTCCTCAAAATT